>NZ_JAFQSO010000006.1 GCF_017409525.1 Methanobrevibacter sp.
CAAACCCCGATGAACCAGCGGTTTAACAATTAATTAAAATCAATACTATTTTTAATTTATTGATTTGTTATTACTTGTTATGTATTAATTTAATTAACATACTATTTAAATCAAATCAGAGAGCGTTTGAAAAGTTTTTTTCTTATTTCATTTGCACAATTCATCCATAACCTTAAGAGGTTATGGTATTCTTGTGTTTGTTAGATAAGTGATTCCAAATTTCCTCATATTTTGGGCAAAATCAATGTCGGAGGAATCTTCAAACTCTTTAATTATCTAATCAAATTCCATTTCAATCATTCAAAATAGCTTCACGGACTTTATCGACTGCAATTTCCTTTTTTGCAGGATATGCTGCGATTTTTACTTTAAGGTGAATTGAATCGCCGGAATCAAGGATTGTCCATTTCTCATCAAAAGCGTCGGCCTTATCAAATCTTAAAAACCAGTTTCCTTTTTCATCCATTTTACGCTCTAAATCAGCGTTTAATTTATCTAAATCTGTCCACTCTAAAAGTGTATTAAAAAAAGTCTTTGTGTATCTCTTTTTGGATACGGCACCTGATAAAATTATTATTTTATCTTCAAGTAATCCTTCAGCCTCTTCCGCTTCGATTTCGGCTTCAGGAAGAATATTCAAAATAGCTTGTGATATTTCGTCAACGCTTTCATTTTCATAAACGAAAGCCCTAAATTTGATATTATGAATCATCTTAATCAAAAAAGGATTGAAGAAAAATTAGATTTTTCTTCTTCTGGCTTGTTCAGAGCCTTTTCCTTTAGATTTGATTCCACGTCCTTTGTTACCAGCACTGGTTAAGCCTCTTAAAGCTCTGTTAGTGTGTTTATTGGAGCAAATCCAATTGATTTTTTTATCGTTGATGATAGAAGGACTTTGTGGATCTACTAAAATCACTTCATAATATTTATGTTTTCCTGTAGACCATACCCAGTAGGAGTTTAATACTTCTAAGTTAGGGTATTTTTTAGCTACACGTTCTTCAGCAATTCTTTGAATAGATTTTGCTTGGGTAATCTTGTTTACACCCATTCTTTTAGGTTTACGACCATTGAAACGACGGGTTTTCCTTCTTCCACCACGTCTTACTCTGGTTCTTACTAATACGAAACCTTTTTTAGCTCTGTAACCTAAACTTCTAGCTCTGTCGAGTCTAGTTGGCCTTTCAATTCTTTGAACTGCTTTTTGCTTTCTCCATTTAGGAGCTCTTTCCCACATGAGTTCACGTACGTAGGACTCATCCGGGTTTTTCCATGCGTCTCTAATATATTTATACATAAATAACACCTTTTTGTTCAGCCACTAGGGCCACATCCATATGGGAACTTATCCCAAAAAAAGTATTTTAAACTGTTAAAAAATAACAGTAATAAAATATTTTATTTTGTTTATTTATAAATGTATCGCTAAAATAAACTAATTTTAAATAAATATATAAATTTATAAAAATAAAGATGATATCATGAAAATGCCTGACGAAATAGATTCAAAATTACTTGCACCATGCGGGATAAATTGCATCAGCTGTGAGAGATATCAAAATCCCTGCGCAGGATGCCTGATCAGTGACGACGGTAAAAGCAAGGCCAGCTTGAAATGCAAAATCAAATCCTGCTTTGATTCCAAAAACTTCAGCTATTGCGGACGCTGCAGTGAGTTTCCATGTCCCCTCATGAAAAAGCATTCCAAAAAATATCTAAAAAGACACAATTTGAATACACTGGACAGCGCCAAAAGAATTAAAACTACCGGCATCGGACGCATGATGGCACAGGATAGGGAAAGATGGTCATGCCCGAAATGCGGAGGAGTTGTGAAATTCCAAACTAAGGAGTGCAGCGAGTGCGGATTTAAAGTTGATTAAATTAAAATTAGATTCCCTATTTTAATTGACAAGGTGTTCATTGTTAATTTTAAAAAGAGCTTGCATCAAAATTATGGCATTAAGTAATAAAAAAGTATTTTGAAATTACTGAAATGTATATGAAAAATTAAAAATAAGTAGTTTAGGAGAATTAACTCCTAACATTTAAATTCAACCCGACACCATCACCAACTCGCCAGTGGTTGGGTCTTCATAGACTTTACCGACTTCATTGTATCCACTGTCTTCGAGTCCCCCGGCATCAGTGTAGTTTTGAGTGAATGTATCCGCTGTTGAAACATCCTGAGTGGACTGGCTTTGAGTAATCATGTCAGGATTAGCAGATAATGCCATGATTGCAAAAATTAAAAAGCCTAAAGCAAGCACAAGCATTGCATCTGAAAGGTTGTTCAATCCGCTCATTGGATCATCATCTATGGATTCTGAAATCCTCCTTCTTTTTCTAAGCATCAAATCACCATCTGTTTATAGTTTCAAGTTCCGCTTCAGCAACAGTCTCAACATCAATCAGCTCTGACTCATACCATTGCTTCTTATATTTGGAAATCAAATATGAAAGAGCCCCAATGGTCAAACCTGTCACGGTTGTATCGAATGCAATTGTAAGAGATTGAGCAAGGGTTGCGATGTCTCCAGTTCCAAGCGCTGCAAGACCCGGACCTAATGGAATCAATGTACCTAAAAGACCAAGACTTGGACCTACACGAACCAGTATGTCAGTTTTGTTTGTCTTTTTTATTAATCTTGTTTCATTAGCTGAAATCAATTCGCTAGCCAATGCCTTTCTTGCATCAGGACCTATATCATAATTATCCGCAATCCTGATTAAAACTTCTTTTTGATAATCAAACAAATCGCTATCATTAATTTCTTTTTTCATCTGTTCTACATTGTTTGAAAATGAAACACGCCTTACCAAATCCTCTAAATCCTTAGATTGTATTGGTTTTCTTGAAATACGTTCATTAATCAATCCTCCAAATGCCAATATAACAATGACAATCGAAATGACAAGCAACACTATGACTGGTGTCAACAGGCTTTCTGAGAGTATGTGAATTAATGAAGTTAATGTTTCAGTTCCCTGAATTATCATGAATTTCCCCCATTAAAATCATTTATAAGCACACCAATGACCAAGACAACAATAATAGCTATAATAACGTAAATCAACTGATATGTAGGAGTCAATATTAAAAAAGGAGTGAACATCTTGTAGTCAAGAACCCTTGTGGAATCATATGTCAAACCGAATATGAAAATCAATATTGAGTATAAACACATATATTCCATGATTATTACAGAATATCGTCTTTTTGCATGGTGCAATAATTTTGAAAGTTGATAGACAACAAATAATATAATAAATACCAATAAAGAATATAAAATCATCTCAAAAATGCTTAGATTCGCTTGGGAAGAGAATAAGATTGTTGAGATTAAAAATATCGCTATGATTATATATAATGGTCGCTTTAAATTATCCTTTTTTGAGCAATATAACATCAATATTACAATTACTGCAAAAATCAAGAAAAATAAATAGCTAAAATAATCAATCAAAAATGACAATGGACCATTTAGATAAATCGAGACATTTATTAAAGCGAAAGTTATAATTGAAGATGCAAGAGATATTGCAATTAATCTTAGGTTATCCATTTTATTATTTCCTAAAAGTAAAGCAATATTGCCCGTAAACAATACCAATAGTACCAGCAAATATCCTCCAATTAAATCCATTATAAAAACCCTATATTCCTTATACAATTTAATATTGAACCATATAAATATATAAACATATCGTAATGAATATTTAAAAAATAATATAATTGAGTTTAATTATTTTAAATGACTAAAAAAAGAATAATAATTACCTATTAAAAATTTAGATAAAAAATTTTGACTGAATAATAAAATAAAATAATATAAAAAGAATAAAAATTTACAAGATGATTTCAAAATCATATTGTAAATTAATCCTCAATAAGTTCATAGTAAGAACCTTCAGCGCAGGACTTGCAAACCGGCCTTCCGCCGATTAGTTTATGGCGGCCATCGGATACCTTTTCACCGCAAACAGAACAGAATGCAGTTGTATAAGGCTTGCCCGGCATGTCGCCTAATGACAATTCAATCTTAACCTTATCCACTTTAAACAGTTCTTCAGGAGGAGTTCTTCTAAAACGAGCAATCATCTCTTCTTTAGTTTCCTCATCCTTGAATTTCTTATTTGCATCAGCATCTGTAATTCTTAAAGCCTCACCAGTTTCCTGGTTGTAGAATGTTGCTGCAAATTTACCATAATACATTTGCTTTAAAGTTCTTTTACCCATTGAACAGCCTGTTACTGACTGAACTGCATCAGACATGCAACGGTCAATTTCTAAAAATACGATTAAATTTTTATGCCTTTGATTTAATGGCATTCCAAGCAATTCAAGACCATACATTGCCAGTTTTGTTCCGATTGCAATTCCACCACAGATATGTCCATGAAATTCTGCCGCTTTTGCCAATTGTTCATCATAATCTTGTTCATTCATTTTATCACATCACAAATCTAATTTTAAATCTGTTTTCATAGGTACACATACTTTTCTTTTATCATCCAATTCTATAAGTTTAACATCAATTGAATATGCTTTTTTTAGGTTTTCCTCTGTAACTACATTGTCCGGACTTCCAAAGTCAATGAACTGTTTATTTTTCATGATAGCAACTTTTGTTGAGCTTAAAAAAGCATGATCCGGAAAGTGTGACGACATTATAATGGAAAGTCCGCTTTTTGCCAGATTGTCTATGATTTCCAATAATTTAATTTGGTTTCCGAAGTCCAGATGTGAAGTCGGCTCGTCTAAAATCAATATATCCGGCTTTTGACACAATACCCTTGCAAGAAATACCAGCTGCCTTTCCCCACCGCTTAAATTTGTATATTCTTTGTCTTTTAAATATTCAATTCCAAGAGTTTTTAAAGCTTCTTCAGCAATTTCAACATCCTCATCCTTAGGAGAGTCAGTCAGGTTAAGGTACGGTGCTCTTCCCATCAGGACAACATCAAATACCTTAAATGGAAATGACGGAACATGCGATTGGGGAATATAACCAATATGTTTTGACACTTCCCTAAAGGATAATTTCTTAATATTATTGCCATTGATTAGAATATCTCCCGAATCAATATCCTGCAATCCGTTGAGACATTTGATTAATGTTGTCTTTCCAGTCCCATTTGGACCCAAGATACATAACACGTCCCCTTTATCAATTGAAAAGCTGATATCGGAAAATATTTCATCATCATTATAAGAAAATGATATGTTTTTCACTTCAAAGAGTTTATTTTCTATGACCATTCGGAATACCCCCGTTTAAGTAAGTATAGGAATATTGGAACTCCAATAATGGCCGTGAGTATTCCAATTGGAATTTCAATAGATATCACTGCTCTAGAGATATTGTCAATTAACAGCAAGAAACTTCCCCCCAAACTTAATGATGCTGGAAGTAAACGCCGATTATCCGGACCCACAATCATACGAGTCATATGAGGGATGATTAAACCAATCCAACCTACAATACCACTTATTGAAACTGCAGCTGATGTCAGCAATGTGCATCCTGCAATAATGAGCAATCTGATTCTTGATGGATTCAAACCCAAAGACTGAGCTTCCTCATCGCCCATTGCAAGCAGATTCATATGCCATCTTAAAAGCAGAAGTATTACAAGACCTATTATCACAGGTATTGCTATCATCAGTAGTTTTTCAACATTAATTGAAGCTAAAGACCCCATAAGCCAGTATACAATCTCCGGCAATTTATCATCGGGATCTGCTATGAATTTTATTGCAGATATCAATGCATTGAAAAATGCTGAAATTGCAACTCCAGACAATACCAGAACAAGTATTCCTCCAGCCTTATAAGTCCTTGATATCAAATAAGTAATCGATACTGAAATTAAACCAAAAACAAATGCGAATATTTGAGTTATGATATTGGCTCCGCTGATTAAAATAGCAAGAGCCGCTCCGAATCCTGCACCATTAGATACCCCAAGCAAATCCGAGGATACAAGAGGATTTTTGAATATGGATTGAAATGCAGCGCCTGAAATCGCAAGACATGCTCCGACAACAATAGCTCCGATAATTCTTGGAAGCCTTATTTCAAATACGATTGTCGTTATTGTTGATGAAACTTCCAATTGCGGAAATATTGGACACAATAACGTTTTTACAACATCGATTGGACTGATTGGATATCTGCCAATGAGAAATGATGCGAAAAATACGATTATTGGAAAAAAGATTAAAAGCACAATACTCATAATCTCTTTTGTTTCTTTATCCATTTAAATCCCTATAAATCTGACTCTTTAAGTCCTGAATCAAGTAAAATTTGTTTTGCCTCTTCATCGCTTAAATCAATATGATAGAAGTTAGAGTAGAATTCCTGAGTTGCATCCACCATATCAATGTCCTTGTAATCTTCAGGATATATTACTTTTGCAGTCCATGGAACTCCTATAATCATGTTTGCCCCAACCGGCCTGTCAAACCATTTAAACGGAGATTGAGGAGATAAATACACTTCCTTGTTTTTAACCGCATCAATTTTGCCCCAATTGGAGTCGTTATAAACGCTTGCATAAAATTCAGGGTCATCAGTGATGATTACATCCGGATTCCAACTGATTACCTGTTCCATTGAAACCTGGACTCCTCCGGTCGTATTTCCTTGGCCAACGGAATCCGCAACATTAACGCCCCCGACCAAGTCAATCAGTTGCCCATGGGTTGAATGTGAAGGGTTTGTTTGAAGTCCATCATCACCACGGGCATAATAGACCGTTTTCCTATCAGCGTCTGACAATTGGGATTCCCTTTCATGAACCATGTCCAGATACTTATTGTTGAAATCGTTTAATTTCTTTGCTTCATCCTCTGCCCCAACAACTTCGCCTATGAATGTTATGGAATCACCGATATTCTCAACATTTGTGGTATCATTTACCGCAATTACCGGAATGGTTCCGAATTTTTCCTGGCGTTCTTGAACAGTTGACAAATCGCCATCTCCACCTTCATCAATGGATTCTATGACAATACCAGGTTCGGATGCAATGAACTCTTCATAACTACCATCTTGAGAACCATACCAGCCGCCAACAACAGGATAATTCTGGTATTGGCTTGGAACATATTTCAATTCGTCATCCGTCCATTGGAAGTTGACCGCTTTTAATTTATCCGGCGCAATCATGTACAACACAGTAGTCATGGGAGGACTAGTTGCAACAACACTATTAACAGAAGCGGGTATTTCCACTGACCTGTTAATCATGTCAGTGATATTTCTTGATCCTTCAGTTTCTACAGTCGAAGGAGTCAAAAATAAATGCGTTGCAATGCCCGCTACTGCTAAAACAATTAATAATAAAATTATTACTTTTATTTTCTTTTCCATATTAAATCCCCAAACATATATTACGATAAGATTATATATTCACTAAGTTATTTAATAATTTTTCTAAAATATTAAATTTCATATAAAACATCATTAAAACATTCTAAAAACTAATAAATATATATTAAATCAACTAAATTAAATAAAACATCAATATGAACTTTATTTTAAGCTAACAATAAAATATTATCGTTGATAATTAATTACAAAAAGATTTAGAAAACTCAAGATATATTGTTCAGCGAAAACCATTTGCATATTGTAAAATTGTGGTGGTTTAAATGAATAATCAGTCAATAATATTAATAGTTAATATGACATCCCTATTTTTAAATGCATCCGAGACCAACATTAACAGTTTTTAATATGAAAAATAGCTTTTAAGATTATTGGGATGTATATGAAAAAAACAAAAGAATTCATTTTGAATTATTCTTATTAGGAATATTAAAAAAAATAGAATAAAAAGGGATTATGAAATCCCTAGTTTAAGTTTATTTTCTGCGATATAATGGAACTATGCAACATAACAATGCCATTGCTAAAATGGCTATAGGATTACCAGTAGGAAGCAACTCATTAGCTGCACTAACTTCATTATTATTGCCAGAACCTGAATCGTCTCCACTTACAGTTATGGTTGTATCGAAATAGCTATCCGGTTCCATGATGGAATCATCTGAAGTTACTGATGCAAAGATCATTTTGGTACCTGCTTCAGTAGCCAGGAATGTTAAAATGACATCTTGGGCCTCACCTGCGCCAAGGAAACCAAATTCAACTACATATCCTCCATCATATGGAGATACTGCATATCCACCATCATCAACTAATATGAAACTGCTGTCTGGGTTTTCTAAAAGATCAGTGAATGAGAATCCCGCTTGAACATTATCGGCAGGATAGTCCCCCCAGTTGATTACAGTGACTTTAAGCCTGAAAAGATCACCCACTTTGACCTTATCAAGAACATCTACTCTTATAGCAATACTAGTTAAATTCTCTGATGACTCATCGTCATCCTCTCCGGATGCTGTTAAAGGTTCGATATCATCCTCACTAGTGAGTTCAATATCTTCACTATTATCAACTGCTAATTCCTCAACATCAGCAGTGTCTTCTGCCACTACAGTACTAACTGATATTATAAATACCAATATTAGTAATGTGGCAAATAGCTTATTTTTTATTTTCAAATTAAATCCTCCAAATTTTTTAATCACGAACAATTAAACAAATCAACACCAAATATACCCGATTCAAAAAAAAATCAAAATATACCTACCAATCAACTTATTATTATCCCAATAAAATATTTTGTCAATATTTAAAAAAAAACACAACAAATATTCTATAATAATTGTTTTTAAAAAATTATATATAAAATTATTCATAAAATATAAAAAAATAGGTTATTTTAACATATCAAGCATTATCTTCATTGTTTTATTCATGATATTCCAGTCATATTTAAATAATTTAAAAAAAACTTTATAAAAAACAGATTATTGGAAAAAAAGAAAATTGGGAGTTTTATGACACTCCCCTACGCATTCAAACTGGAATTTCACTATCCGGAACATTGTATGTGAATGTTGCTTTAAATGTTCTTGTAGAATCAGACAGAGACCCTATTGATATTTCAATTATGTTGCCTGAATCTTCATAGTTATTAACGTCAAATGTAAATAATCCAACACCATTAACAACATCGAATCTGACTTCGACTTCTTTTTCAGATGCCCGATTCAATGTAGCATACATGTCAAACTCTGAAAGATTTGAAGCCACTTCACCATTCTTATAAAATACGATGCTGTAGTTGCCCGGTGAATTGTATGTGAGATTATTGAATCTTATTGCTGTTGTGCTGATTCTAGGACACATTGTTCCATAACCTACAACGCCAGTATCATAGTCCCAGGTTACCAAGTCATTTATACCATACCAGTTTGGACCCAATTTTAATCTTTCATCAGGGTTAAGCAATCCCCCACCATATATTCCTTCAGGATTTGCGCTCAATTCGCCTAGAATCATCATGCTCGGACCTCTTGCATTCCTATAAATTGCATTATCGGTAACAACAGGTTCAACCACATTTGGAGCCAAATCATAAGGCGCATTGAATCTGATTCCTTCCAAAACATTATCAGTTATTGTGTTTTGAGTTATTACAATGCCTGTTGAGTAGTTGGCATCAAGAGAAATTCCCAAATGATTCCATGCAATGTGATTCTGATTTATTGTGACGTTTACTGCTGAATTGTTTAGGAATATTCCATAGCCTGATGGACCTTCAGGCACTTCTAAGGTATACCGGCCTGTGGAGTCTGAAATCTCATTGTGAGTAACTTTAGTATTGGCAACCCCAAATCCGTATTTAATGCCGTAATTATTTTCCCTTAACGTATTATAATCAATATTCAAGTCATGAGAATATTCGGCAAATATTCCACTTTCAAATAATGAAATTGAATTTCCCAATATGTTCACATAAGATGAATTGGAGATATGGACACCATGTCCCGGCAAATAAACAGACCCGTTAGCATAACTTTCAATTTTAGATTCATCCAAATGATTTAAGATGGAATTGCCTATCAAATTCACGCTGCTCGTATTGATGATGTCAACTGCATCACTTGAATTTCCGCAAATGACAAAATTACTAATCGATACAGTATCAGACACTATTTTTAATGCAGGACTATTTAAAGGAGCATTCAATATAGTTTTATCCTTAGAATAAATATTTAAACTGTTATTGATTGTTAATGAGACATCAAAGTAATAATCTCCTAAAAATTCAACATAAGCCCAGATAGGAGCATTGTCTAAAATATTTTGAATTTCAGAGTTTGGCAAATCACTATCCACAAATACAATGCCAGTTTCATTAGAAATGGTCACTGTGCTTGTTTTAGATGTTGATTTAATTTTATCAGTGCCAGCATAGCTCATAACTATTTTAAATGACTCTCCAGTTTGATTTGCAAAATCTATTTTGATTTTACCGTTATCGTCAGTGCCCTGTGAGAATTCATTTCCATTAACTGAATAGGAAATTGTCTGATTTGCTAGAGCATTGCCGGAACCATCCTTTAGAGTGATTGAATAGTCTATTGGCATGTCCTTTGAAAATGTCCTGTTATAACTTTCAATTACACTAGCTACACGTTTGCTGACACTAATGCTGCCGGTGGCTTTAGATGCCTTATAGATGTCAGTGCCGGCGTAATTAACGGTTACAGGATAAGTCTTTTCACTGAAAAGTGTTAATGATAGGCTAACCTGGCCTTTGCTATCTGTTGTTTTGGTGTAAGTTTTGCCGTTTACTTTAATGGTCAGCTTTTGTTTTGCAATGGCCTTTCCCTCACCAGTCTTTAAGGTTACTGTATATTTGCCCGCTTCATTTGAAAACATTGAAACTGTAGGAGCGGTAATCTTAGTGGCTGTTTTAGCTACTTTGATATTGCCTGTTGATGAAGCCTTCTTGTATACATTATTTCCAGCGTAACTTGCAGAAACCTTGTATGATTTTAAAGAGCTGAATTTGACATTGATACTGGCCTGACCTTTACTATTGGTGGTTTTGGTATAACTTTTGCCGTTTACTTTAATAGTTACTTTTTGATTGGCTATTCCATTAGAATTTTCATCTTTTAAGGTTACTGTGTAAGCTTGAGATGTATTTGGAGGAATAGTGACTGTTGGAGTAACTAATTTAGCTGTCTTTGATGAATACTTAACAGTTATTTTATTGGATTTGGAAACCGCTTTGTATTTGTTGCTTCCTTTGAATGCAATTTTAATGGTGTAAGTCTTTTTGTCTTGGCTGAACTTCAAATTAACCTTTGCAACACCCTTGCTATTGGTGGTTCGAGTGTAAGTTTTGCCGTTTACTGAAAATGTGACTTTTTGATTTGCAACAGCATTGCCATTTGCATCCTTCAAAGTAATGGAGTAGTATTCTGCCCTATTCGGAATCATATTCAAATTGGAGGACATGATTTTAGTAGCGGTTTTCTTAACAGTGACCTTTGCCTGGCCGCTGCTTTCAAGGTAGGACTCATCGCCTGCAAATGAGACAACAGCATCATAGGTTCCCTCTTTTGTAAGGGAAATTGCAAATTTAGCCTGACCGTTACCATCGGTTGTTTGAGTGTAATCCTTTGAGTTGATTGTTAATGTCAATGTTTTATTTGCAATAGCATTGCCCTCCTCATCACTGAGATTGGCTATTAACTTTTCGTTGGATTTTAAGTAAGTGTTTAAATTGGCCACAGCAATTGTTGTGTTTGATATGAGTCCAGGAATGTCTGAATCATTAACGTTGAATGTTTTTGACACTTTAATATCAATGTGAGCATTTGGTGTGGGTGAAACTGCAGTTATCACATTGCCTGTTTCTTTAAAGTTTTCATTAAATTCCACAGTTGCAGTACCGTTTTTCATCCAAACTGTTTTATAAACATCACCTTCCTGAGGAGTTGCACTATTTCCATTTTTGTTTAAGTAAAAAGTAATAGAAACAGAACTTAATTCTGATGCAATCTCACCGTTGCCATCAACAATTGAAATTGAATAGACTCCCTTTTTAATCTGGGTAATTTCTGTCAATTTGAGCAGATACGGTCCTGTTTTATACCAGCCCACTTTTGGAGCGATATATAGATTAGGACAACTGATCATGTTGTTAACGTCAAACATGTACTGCATGAACATTATGCCCTGATGGCCATAGTATTCGCCGTTACCTTCTCCAACATAGACATAGACATCGTTTTTAGCATCATAGTTATATTGGCCTATTGCAGAACCGGATCCTTTATATTCATAAACCTGGCTCCATACTGGCCTATCCAAATCACCAGTGCCTCCGCCGCCGTAATTAACCATATAGTTGTTGTTAATTACTTCCAGTTTATCGGCTTCCATATTGTTGATATCATTGATGTTTTTTGCATGGAAATCATTGAAAATGTCCCATTTAAGGTTTTGGTCGAAGAAATTGCCTTTAATTTCAATTCTGGTAATGTTATTGTCTACATAAACTCCGTTATTTGTATTGAAAGCAATGTAATTGCTTAAAATGTAGATGTATTTAGAGGAAGTTAACTTGATTCCCTCTAGATTTTTGGTAATGTTGTTGCCAGTTATTACTAGATTTTGGCCGTCTCCAGACCATGAAATTCCAGCAACAGTATTTTCGGACATGTTGCTTGAGATTATTTGAATGTCATTTGAATCAACTATATTTATACCGTTTTTACACTTTACGCCTGTAGAATCCTTCACTGTAACATTTTGAGAGTTTTTAATTCTCAACCCATTGTTAGCATTCATGAGAGTCACGTTTTCTATTTGGATATTTTTTGCATTCTCAACCCTCACTGCATCAGTATAACCGTTATTGGATATTTGGCAGTTCCTTACAATAACATCAGATGCACCGCTAATGAGGATACCATAATCATCGTCTTCATCAACCATGCCATTATTGATGCTGAATCCATCAATGACAGTACCACTAGCTTCAGGAGATATGTAAAAGATTCCTTTAAATCCGGAACCTTGTGTATTTCCCGGACATACGCCCATTGTTGTTCCGACATTGCTTATTATTGTTAATTGTTTGTCTACAACAAAATGACAGTGAACATAGCTGGTTCCATTAATTATGATTGTATCTCCAGCATTTGCACTATTTATTACCTTTTGAATGGTAGGATTTGTCATTTCGTTGTGTCCATCATCAGAATTAACAATATGGGTTTGCGGTTCAGACAATATGGAATCTTCTGAAGCAGCTAATTCATTATCGGATTCATCATTAATTTCCAATTCTAAAGATGATGAATCCACCGTTAAATTATTACCATTATCATCAATAGCTGCAACCGTTCCCATCAGCATCATTGCAACTAAGATAAATGAAAATGATATTAGAATTTTATTCTTTTTCATAGTTTTTCCCACAGTTTTTTATTTCAATATATACTTTTATAACAATCGCAATATTTAATATATTTGGTTTAATCTGAAAAATAGGTTCAATTAAACAACTTTATGAAATTAATTTGAACTTAAGTTCAACTTGCTATTAAAAAAATAAAGGAAGTGTGGAAAATATTACACACTTTTAAAATAATTATTTTTTAACAGTCAAAGTTGTTTTAACTTGATATTTTAGGTATTTCACAGCAATAGCGTATTTTCCAACTTTCAAGTTCTTAAGGCTGACGGTAGCCATTCCCTTTTTATTAGTGCATGCTGAATATGTTTTGCCTTTAATTGTAAAGCTGATTTTCTTACCAGAAATGGATTTACCATCAGAAGTTTTCAAACTTGCGGAATATTTGATGGTTTTCGCCTTTTTCTTTGTAGCGCTGCTTGCCTTTAAGACATTTTTAATGGTTATTGTGTTTTTAACACTGTATCCTGCATAGGTTGTTGTTACTGTGTATTTTCCAGGAATGAAATCAAAAGTTTTAGATGCATATCCATTGCTAGCGGTTGTCACCTTATAAGAGGTTTTGCCCACTTTCATTACAACAACGACTCCTTTTCCAACAGGTTCCCCATCTTCCCCAATTGCCTGAACCTTAAATGTGACTTTTCTACTATAGTCAACGATGGCATTTTTATTGTTTATTATCCTTTTTACAGGAGCTTGGGGTTTATTTAAAGTAATGGATTGATTATCAATCCGTGCCGTAATCGAACTGCCGGAAATGACAACAGTTTTTGAAATTGTTCCATTTTTGATGGATAAACTATCCCCATTTGATAAGCTAGCTTCAAAAATCGGTAATGACTCAGTATCCTTTAATTTTGAAATGATCCCATTCTTGTTGGCAACTTCATTAAAACTAATTATAACATCTGCCTTTTGAGATAATGGAGTTGCATTTTCAAATTTCATTATAATCCATGTGAATTCATCTGAAACATTGAAATTGAAAAACTTGCCGAAATCAGGATTGTTTGAACCCCACCAATTATTTGAAAATGAAATTTCATCCCATGTGCTGTTAAATATTGTATAACCATCAGCATCATAATTTGAGAAGAATATTGAATTTGAAACCGTTGTGCTTCTTCTGGCCATCATGGCTCCACCGTTCCCGCCGGCAACATTGTTTTCAAAAACAGATCCGATAACAGTCATGGTCCCCTTATTATCAATGGCCCCTCCATTTACATCGGCTTTATTATTGGTGAAGTTTGAATTGAAGATGTTTAATTCACCACCATTATCAATAGCTCCTGCACCATATGCCTGATTATCATCAAATAAAGAAGTGTAGATGTTTAAAGTTCCACTTGAATCAATGGCCGCACCATAACTTTTAGCATTATTTGATATGAATCTTGAATTACTGATGTTCACTTTGCCGTTAGCTATAAAAATACAGCCCCCCTCATCAGCACCTGTGTTAAACTTAAATAGACAGCCATCTATTCCAACATTGCCTCCACCAACTGAAATTGCACCGCCTTTACGTGTAATCTGGTTGCTGGAAAATTCACAATTAGCAATTTTCAATTGTTTAGTAGAATAGATAACTCCAGCTTCTGAAGCTTTATTTAAATTAAATTTAGAATTGCTAATGTTTGCGGCCACATCAGTGTAAATAACTCCGCCGAATTTGGCCTGATTGGAATTTGCCTGCAAATTATCAACAGTTAATTGAGCATCATTGTAAATTGCACCGCCATACATTGATGCCTTATTGCCATTTGATTTGGAGCCATATATTGTTAAAACGTTTTTATTATACAATGCTCCGCCATTTGCAGCATCATTTGAATTTAAATTAACATTATTCAGCAATAAGGTTCCTTTATTGTAACCTGCACCACCATCACTGGCAGAATTATGGCTAATTTCGGAATCTGTTATATTCACATCAACTCCATCATTGTAAATTCCACCACCATATTTGGCAATGTTATTGTTGATTTTTGCATTTGTTAATTTTGATGATAAAAATGCGAAATAAATTCCACCGCCAAATGTATCTGCAATGTTATTGGATACGCTAGAATCAGTCAATTCAAGAGATCCCTGATTGATATCGATTCCGCCACCACGTTCTGCAACATTATCGACAATTTGTGAATTTTCAACCGTCAATGTGGCTTTTGCTTCAACATATACTCCTCCGCCCCAGACAGCAGAGTTGTTTGCAACAAGACAGTTGCTAATCAATAAACTAAACTCAGAAACATAGAATCCTCCGCCCTGTTTTACACCGTTAGTGTTATTGGCAATTACAGAGTCATAAACTTCACAGATTCCCCAGCTTTTAATTCCTGCACCCAAATCACTGCAGTAATTTGAAATGACCTTTGAATTATAAACTTTTAAAAGACCTCGATTGTTATAAATCGCTCCGCCACGTTCCGCTGAGTTATTTGAAAATGTTGAGTTATATACAAGACATTCTCCCCAGATATTGTAAATTGCCCCACCTTCCTCGCAAACATTTTCTATGAAAGTGGAGTTTATAATCTTTACTGAACCCTTGTAGTTATTATTTTCAATTGCAGCTCCTGAAACGGCCGTATTTTTTTCAAATAATGTATTATATACTGTTAAATATGATTTATCATAACAATTAATTCCGCCACGTTCGGAATGAGTGTTGGATATGATGGAATCAACAATGACTAGATTACCATAATTTTCTATTGCCCCACCTTCATTAGCAGAATATCCGTTAGTTAACGTCACATTAATCAGGTTAACATTTATTTTCCTATTGATTAAAAAAATACCGGATTTACCACCGCCATCCAATACCGTATTTTTTGATGGGGATCCGTAAATTGTAATGTCTTTGTTGACAATTATGTAAGAACCCTTGCTTGTATAGGTTGTATCATTTAGATAAATTGAATCACCCAAACTTGCATTTTTAATTAAGTCCTGAATTGTATCAAAGGTTTGCGTCTGATTATTTGCAGTATCCTCAGCAAAAACTGGACTGATAATTAATATCGAAAAAATTAGTGTAAATACAAATATTAGCTTGAATATTGAGTTTTTTATCTTACTTCCCCCTATAAAATTAATTTAAAAAGTATATCATAATTATAAATGAGATATATTGTTAAATAATCTTAATTACAATAATTAAATTCAACGTATGTAATATTATTTCCAAACGTTATTAATTCATTTATTTAAAATATTATATAAAATATATTATTCAAAAAAAATATGAAAAATTTTAAAAAAAAAGAAAATAAAAAGAGATTATTAAATCTCTTTATTTAACAATTACTTTACCACTTACTGTTTTTGCTTTGTAAGCACTGTCACCAGCAAATTTAGCAGTGTATGAGAAAGTACCTTTCTTAGTTAGTTTTACGGTAAATGTTGCTTTACCTGTTGATGAGGTAGTAGCTGTGTAGGTTTTACCGCCAATTGTTAAAGTTATTTTTTTACCTTTAACCGCTTTATTGTTAGCTTTTAAAGTAATGTATACTTTTTTGGTAGCTTTGACTTTGTAGTTGTAATTAGGATGAGTCAAAGTAGTAGCTAACTTGTTAACTTTAATTATGGAAGTGGCAGTAGTAGCTTTAGTTGCATTATCACCTAAGTAAACTAAATTAAGGTTGTAAGTACCTGCTGCATCATAAACAAATGGATATGAAGTAGTACCATTTTCATCAGTATATAATACTCCAGTATTATCGCCGATGAAGAAGGTTACTGGTGCATCTGCAATAGGTGCATTAGTAGCAAGGTTAACTAAAGTTAATTTTACTTCACCATTGTCAAGAGCATTAACAGTTACATCACTTGTAATAATTGATGTATCGTTGAGTGTTACTTCCACATAAACTGTTACATTTACATATTCAGTTTTTGTTACAGTAGTGTTTGGTAAGGTGATTGTAGCGCTGCTTGCAGCGAATTTAGCTGATGCTGCAAAGTTAATAGCGATTTCATCATTTGCGTTACCGACAACCGCAATAGCACCGTTTTTATCGGTTTTAACAGTTGTTGCGTTAGCGCCATTAATGGTGTAAGATACGTCTTCAGATGCTAAACCTTTACCGTTAATGTCTTTTAAGACCGCTGTAACAGTTCCGTTTTGTGCTACGTCAGTAATAGCTATTTGGGTTTGTACCGGGTCAGCTGCAGGAATTACGATGTTGGATGGTGATTTGTCTTCACTTCCCCACTCGTTACTCCATACAATTAAAGGTCTTACTCCCGCAACATAGGTGTTGCCAGTTACGGTAATCTCTGCATATGGGTTTAATGCTCCGTTTCTGCATAGAATGTGTAATAAAGTTACAGTACGTGGATTTACACTTTCATCGTATTTTTTAATAATGTTGTTGGTTACGTTGATGTCTCCAAGGGTACTTGGGTATCCGTGGGCTGCGTTACCTTGTTCAGCAGCGATTAAGAAGTTGTTGTTAATTACTTCGAAAGTGTTACCATCAATGTAAACTCCGCTAGCTGCTTTTTGAATACTGATTACTGGGTATTCGTCCCAGTAAACTGGTTCTCCATTGAAAGTTCCGTTGAAATAACCGCAGTTAATGAATGTGTTGCCAGTAATGTAGGTGCCGTCAGTTGATGCTCCTCCGAAGAAAATGGAATATACATTGTTTTTGAATGTGTTTCCAATGATTTTTGCGTCACCACTAGCTTGTGCGATGGAAATTGCATCTAACACCACTCCATCAAATACATTGTTTTCAATTGTTGTGTAGAATGACCCTCCAACAGAAATGACTTTGGAACCTTGTTCTTTGTTAACAGTTGGGTCGTTTACGAGTTTTGTTGCGTAACCGCCGTAGAACTCGCTGTTTTTAACAGTGATGTTGTTACATGATTTGACAACTACAGCTTGGCTGAAGTCTTTAAAGTAACAGTTGTCAACTACACCGCCGGAAGCATCCTGACCGTTGAACTGTACACCCCAACCATTTACACTACCCCCGTAAGTTAAGTTGTTTTTAGGGTTGTTGTCAATGAACTTAATTCCTTGAATAGTTACGGATTTACTGTTTTCAATGTAAAAGAAACCATTGCCATTTCCAGTACCATAAATAGTAGTATTACCATTACCTTTAATAGTAAGAGTGTCTTTACCTGATACAGTAATAGATGAATCACCGAATTGATATTCATCATATCCGCTTAAATCAACAATATCTCCTGCCTTAGCTTGATCAACTGCATTTTGAACACCAGTGCCATTTGCAGCATCAGGCAATATAGTGTCAGCTGCTGCTACAGTATCATCTGCATCTGCTGCAGAAACTGCACTAACAGAAATTGCAATTAAAAAAACTAAGAGAAAAGATACTAATATCTTTTTGTTAATCATGATTTTTTTCTCCTATAAATTTTAAAATTTATACTAATATAAGAAATTAAAAACTTTAATTTATATCAGTACGAATTATATTTATTTTCAATATACAATATAAATATTATTATTTATCGCTAATTCTTTTAATTATTTAAATTTGTTTAAATTATTATTTTAAAGATTAAATTAATTTATATCATTAATTAATCAAAAATAATATGTTAATTGCTTTAAATATCCAAAATAAATTAAATTTATGTAATAATACTATGTATTATGATAATTATTCTAATAATAGTATAATTCATAACGATAAAATAAAAAAAAGATGTTATATTTTCTGAAATATTAAAAAATATACAAATAAATTTTAAAATAATAGATCTACATCAAATAATTAAAATATATCTTTAATAAACATATAAATATACAAGCGATAGGAATATTATTATATAATAATAAATAATAAAAATTAATATTGTAGAAAACATTTCTTTAACAATCTTAAAGGAGGTGAAATAATCAATCGAAAACATTTATCAATATCTATCTTCATATTTGTCATTTTAATATCGCTCAATAGCGCCAGTGCATCTGATTATGCCTCTCCATTGCAGGAAGCCGACGATTCCAACATTGATTTGGAAAAAATGATTTTGGATGCTAATGATGGTGATGAAATAACCATCGAACCTGGAACATACAAAATCCACAATATCAGCATTACAAAAAACCTTACGCTTCAGGGAAACGGCAATCCTGATGACATAATCATTGACGGTGAAAACAAATCCAGCATATTACTCATAAGAAATGATGCAGCCCATCTAACCTTAAAGAACTTGACATTCATTAACGGATGTACCGACAATTTCGGCGGAGCCGTTTCGATTGAAACCGGCCATGTTTATGTGGACTATTGCAATTTCATCAACAATACCGCTTTAGAAAACACAAATGCCGGTGCAATTTCAAATTACGGCACATCTGAGCAAAAAGGTTATCTTCTTGTAAACAATTCACTGTTTGTTAACAATCATGCAGACCACGATGGAGGCGCTATAACAACATGCTTTGCCAATTCATATATCTACAATAGCGTATTTATTGGAAATACTGCACACAGAGACGGCGGAGCCATTCGCGTAAGTGTCGGAGGATATGGTGTAGTTGAGGACTGCATATTCATGTACAATCATGCCGATGAGTGGGGCGGAGCCTATTACAGCTGGGCGAGCAACTCCATAATCAACAGATGCATTTTCATGAACAACACCGGAGGAACAAACGGAGGGGCAGTCATGGTTTCCGGAAACCTTACAATGACCAACTCAATAATTGTAAACAATACCTCTGAGAAAACAGGCGGATCATTTTACATCCAACAGCCGATGTTTGAAGCAATGACTGAAATCAATGTCCATGACAACCTAATCACTAACAACACCTCCCCATTGGGTAAGGAAATCTACATCAAATGGAGGCAAACCAAATATTTCTACCCTGACTTCAACAACAATGATTGGGGAGACGAAGACCCTACAGATAGTGACGTTATCGATCCAGATCATGTTACTTCCAGAAGCAAAGTAACTAGCACAAAACCATCTAGTTTATTAGACGAATTGAATTTGGATTTGTTGAACAGGCATGTCCAAAATATCAAGGATTATTTCCCAAAAAATTATTTTGGCGATGAAGAGGACACTCAAGAAGAGGACACTCAAAAACCACAGGAGAGCAATACTAATAATCTTAATCAAAACAGAAACCCACTTCCAGTTGATATTAACGACAAAACAAACAATACTTCCAACCAAAACATTAATATGAATTCAACCAATTCAAATCAGAATAACAATGAACAAACAGTAAATGGAACAAACGAAGCAGGATCTGATTCAAATGACCCCCATACAGCTAGTGAAATATTCGAACACGCTTCAGAAAAGAGCATTGCCCCAACAGCAATAGGCGTAATCCTTTTTGTAATTGTTGGAATAATTGCCTTAGCATATGGATATAAAAGAAATTCAAAAAAAGAGTAAATAGCTAAGCTATTTACTTTAATACTATTTTTTTAATTATTTAATTTATTGTTCAGGTCACGTGCGACCAGATAATAATAAATATAAAAACCACACCATGAAATGGCTGCAAATATGCATGCTATAATTATCCATTCTATGATGATTCCTATTCCCAAGTTAATCGGCATCCATTGAAGATAAATTGCAACAATAAACAATATGGTCATTCCAATACCCATCTGGAATGCTACCTGAAGCGGAAATGCAATGTCTTCCCTTTCATAGATAAGGCCAGTTAGAGAAAAGCCCCATCCAACCACTATGGATCCTAAAAATGCATTAATCACTGTTACTCCATTAAAATCAATGTTTTGAGGACCTCTTTCCAATGACATTAAAACCATGACAAGCATTACAATAAAACAACCAACGAAAGCACCCATTGCTAATCTCTTTATCAAATCTACTTTCATATTATCACCTACAAATCCAAAGCTTGTTTAAAATCTGGCAAGTATTTCCTTGAGATATTGTCTTTCAAGCCGTTCTTAAGTTGTATGAACATCATTCCCTTAAGTGAAGGAGCGACCCTTTCCACTTTTTTTAGATTGACAATGGTGGTTTTGGAAATTCTTACAAAATCGCTTCCCAAAGACTCCTCAACCTGATACAGCGGCTTTTTAATTAAGTATTCCCTATTATCAGTATAAACTTTAACTTGTTTATTTTCAACTCTGAACATATATACATCGCCAAATTCCAGAAGTGCAATATCAGACCCCTTTTTGACCGCCAACATATCATTTGCATCGTCACTTTCCAAAATTGACATTGCCTTTGTGATATTGTCAGTCAATTCATTGGTGTGTATATCTGCATAAGGCTCTTCAACATCTCTTGAAACAAACAGATTTACCTTCATGATTTAATTCCTTAATTTTTCCATTTCCTTTTGAATTTTCTGTTCCCTGTATTCTACACTATCAAACTTATCCATCAATACAAAAGCTTTTAGAAAACTGATGAAAACTCCAATTCCCCAGAAAAATATTGGGAACAATACCCACCAATAGTGAGGGGTCGCATACCAATTGATTACTGCAAGCATCGCATTAACTATAATGTATGAACAGAGATTTCTGTAGAATTTTATTTTTGCATCTGCACGTCTTTCTGCTATAACTCTTAAATCACTCATTTAATCACCCATTTTAGAAAGTTCTTTATCAATCATTTTTTCTCTGTAGTTTGGAGATACAACTTCGCTAAAAGGATATGCCTTAAAAAAGTCATTCAAAACACAAATTCCCCAGAAAAACATGACAAAAAACAGTAATGAAAAGCTTTGCAAGAATACAAAACAGATTACTGCAATTATACTATTTACAATCAAATATTTATATAGATTTTCTTCAAATTTAATTTTTGCATCTACTCGTCTTTCGGCTTCTTCTCTTAAATCCATCATATCACCAATTAGTTATTCGATAATATAACTTAGTAAAATACTATATAAATGGCTATTTGGCGATGTTTCCAAGATGCAGAATAAGTTAACTGAAATGCAAAAAACAAGTGTTGAAAAATTAAAAATTTAAGTGGCTATAATGCAGCCACCAGATAATATAGAATAGAAGTTATTGCCGGAACGGTTAAATTGTCGACTCCACCATAACTTAAAGCTTCACATACTGTTGCAACAGCAGAAATCATCAATATGTAACCCATATTAAATTCAGGCATAGCACATCCAATTGAAGAGAAAGTCATCCATACAAATACGCTCATTACAGATGTGATTACAAACATTGTAAGTGATCCTTCAACGGATTTTGTTCCTCCGAATACTGTGTATTTGAGTTTACCGAATTTTTGACCTATCAAAGCTGCAAAACCGTCACCGTATACCATAGGAACAATAGCCAAAGCTACAATCCATATGAAATGTTTAGGGTCATTTGCAGGAGCAATTGTTGTGAAAACTGCAATCAATATTGTCCAGATTCCAGCATAGAAAAATAGTCCTAATGCATGGCCGGATTCTGTGACGCTGTTTTCAATTTTGACAGGTGAATATTCAGTCAAGAAGAACAATGCGATTGTAATCGGCAGAGTTAAAAACCAAACCATCATCCATGGATCTGAGAAAAACGGCATGGCAAATATCATGTTACCTACCATGATATGCAGGAATTTACGTGAAACTTCAGGTCTTGTCTTTAAAACCATTTCAGCTACCACAAAAATGATAGCTACATAAATATATACGACAATTAACGCAAGGATGTCTGTGAATATCATTACTTATCATACTCCCCATATTCACATCCAGCATTTTCCATTTTCACATGATCGATTAAAGTTCCGTCCTTTTTGTACAGCTTGATTTCACCCCAACCGTTTCCACCATTCCATAAACGGTTGTGTCTTTTTTGGCCATCAGGAGCTTCGTAATTAATAAGTAACATTTCGTCACGTTTACAGTAAAGCACCATTTCCATTCTGGAATTTCTATTGCTTGCATTTACTCTCCATGTGTGAATTTCATCCCCTTCTTCGAAGTCAAAGTCGATTTTCACCATATTCCAGAACCTTGCAAAGTTGTATTCATACATTTTACCTTCATAGTAAAATCCAATTAACAATTTACGAGGTATTGAAATTCCAAATGCCTTAGGTCTTCCTCCACCAGCTTCAAAAGCGGAATTATTAAGTTTTTTGCCTGTTTTAAGGCTTGTCAAGTTACATGATGAAATCCAAAGCCATGGTGATGTAAAGTCTCCTCCCCAGTTCTTATCAGCATATCCAAAGGATTTTTCAGGAATCACCTCATATTCTTCACCATCAAGCCAGATAGTTCCGCTGTATTGGGTTTTAATTCCTTCAGCATGCCAAAACATTTCAAAAGAGTTTAATTTTCTAAACAATGAGCTTGCACCATAACCTACATTAAAAGTGATCTGTTTATCAATATCCAAATCCCACATCATTTCTCCAGCATCACACATGTATTCCGGATGGTCACGAGCATCTTCTTCGGATACTCTTGAAAATCCGCTCATGTGAGTTTCAGTTAGGCTACAATCCCCAACGCGAATGTTCAACTCATCATCAGGACAGTCAAAATATTTCATTGAGTAAAAATTATGTATTTGTTTTGGATTTTTACCCCATGCACCTGCTTTAATCATACAGTAAGACGGTTTTTTACCTGCTTCTTGATTTTCAGGCAATTGTCCAAGAGTAGGCTCTTCTTCAGCTAATGCTGGATTACATACAAAGTATTCAATAAAAAAAGGTCTTGGTTCGCCAGTTTTTTTATTATATGCAGTCAAGGAATGCCACCACCAATCATAACCCTTCTTGGCGAGCGGTCCTTTGAGCATGTAATAATTTCTTTTCAAATCACTTTTATTCATAATACTCCTCCAAGGTAAGATAAAAATAGTTATGTTTTAAATATATTAAATAATTTGTTATAAAAATCAATGAAAAAATAGAAAAAAAGAGATGATATCTACAGTTTTGATTTCATTTCCTTAATATCGTCACGATAGTAAAGACCGATTGTTAATATCATCAACAATACGATGAATGAAATTCCTGCAACTCTTACAATATCATCTTCATCGAAAATAATTTTTTTTGCAACAGATTGGGTTCCTGAGTTTGCATCAGATGCACTGCCCGCATCGGATGCACTGGCCTGTGAAGTTGTTGAAACACTTTCTAAAGACTGTGAAACATCATTCACTTGATTTTGTCCACCATTGGACGGATTCATATTTTGGCTGCTGGAGCTGTTTCCAGTATGTTCACTGTGTCTTTGATTAGAAGATCCGTTTCTACCATTTGAAGAATCTCCTCCATTTCCCTGACCAGTGCCATCGCCGTCGCCAGTGCCATCGCCAACGTCATCATACAATGGATCATATTCAATAGATGGATAGTCATAAGTTGGGGAAACTCCATTAGATGGATGCGCTGTATCTTTAACATCACCACTATATGTATTGTCCCTATGGGAACTGTCGGCGGTGGCTTTGATAACATCACCATCATTAGCATCAACTGTAAATACTCCAGTTCCTCCGCTTATGGTCATTGTGTATGTTTGGCCATTGCTTGTGTATGTCAAGGTCCTATCCGGAAGCAGACTTGCAATATTTCCATTTGAGTCATAAAATGTTGCCTGGAATAGATTTGAACCTACCTGTGAAACAACAAATTTTAGGTTATTGGTGCTGACTTTAGGACAAATCAGCATATTGTCAGTATACCAATTATCCCCAATCTCCAACTGCTTGCCATAATCATAATAATAGGTGTCCCTAGCTTCAACGGCCACATGGCTTGTATGGTGCATGACATTAAAGCTAATATCCTGATTTTCGGGTTTTAAG
Source organism: Methanobrevibacter sp. (assembly GCF_017409525.1). NCBI lineage: Archaea > Methanobacteriati > Methanobacteriota > Methanobacteria > Methanobacteriales > Methanobacteriaceae > Methanobrevibacter > Methanobrevibacter sp. Next base: position 25,164 of record NZ_JAFQSO010000006.1, read on the forward strand.
TATTCATCATTGAACTTGATGGCGACAACACTATTTGATATTTCATTGGATTGGATTACATTGTCTCCAATTTCAGTAATAGAAATTCCATTTTGAGAGTTATAACGAATATTATTTCCCTTAATGCTAACATTATTTCCAGCCTTATAAATGAAAATACCGTTGAAATAATTGTTATTGACAGTGTTGTTGTAGATATAGAGGTTTTTGGATGTTTCTTTATACCTGACCCCATCTATTTCATCTGTTACATAAATACCGTTTCTTGTGTTTTTATAAATGATATTTCCCTTAATATAGATTTCATTTGAATTGGCGAGTACAATTCCATTTTCACCGCTGGAACTGATATTATTATTGGTAATGTATGATTTATTAGCGCAAGCAATAGCTATTCCGTTGTTAGCGTTGTCCATTATCTTGTTTGAAGTTACATTTAAATAATTAACTTTCAAAGCAACTATTCCATTAGATTCTGTTTTGATTCTGTTATTTGCAATAGTGACATAATCGGAATTCTTAATTTCGATTCCATTGCCTTTTGCTAGAATATTAAAACCGTTGATTGTTGTTGAGGAGCTGCCTTTTCCAGAAATTGATATGGCCGGCTTATTGGAGCTTGAGTTCAATATCGTATTGGAATTACTCAATAAAGTCAATCTTTTGTTTATGACCAGATTAACATTCTCATAATACGACCCATTAAATAAAATAACATTGTTTGCCTTTGCAGAGTCTATGATTTTCTGGATTTCAGCATTGCTTAACCCCTCTTCGACAATGCGAGTATTGTTCATGACAATAGTGGTTGTCATGCTGCATGATTTATATTTTGAATCCCCGGCAAATTTTGTTGTTATCCTATATGTCCCATCTTTCAATTTTAATGGAATGCTGGCAACACCATTGCCGTCAGTAGTGCCATTATAAATCAGTTTACCAATGGCAAATGTTAAATCAGAATTGGAAATTGATTTATTTTTGCTGTCCAATAATCTAACCTTAAAACTGTCACCTACAACATCAAATGTTGTGTTACCTACAACATCAATATGTGTTTCAATTAAAGGACTGCTGGCCTTAAGCGATTGATTGTCATTAATAACATTAATGGACTTAACATCTGCAGAATTTTCATGTGCAACACTAAAATTTAGCGTTAATAACACAAATACAGTTAGTATGATAATAAACCCTTTTTTGTTCATGTTTCACCTCCTTTACGCTCAATTATAAAGAAGTAATTATTGATAATTATCCTTATAATATAATGTATAAATTTAATAGTATATATTATTGACCATTTTCAATTAAAATATAGTTAATATAGAAAAAAATAAGAATTAAATTTTGAAATGATTAAAGGAATGAAATTTGCTAGTTAAAAAATAAGTGATATGATTAATTATCCATATCAACAAAGAAATTCTTAAAAATCATCGTCTTCATCAATGCAATACATGTCATAACCGCAGTTTGGACAGTATTCTTCGCCCTCTTCTACCCATACGCCGCAAACAGGACATCGCATGAAATCACCTACAGATTAATCAACACCAAACCGAACATGCAAACGACAACACCAACAATCTGATTTAAGGAAACGTTTTCCTTATACAGGAAATACCCTACAAAAATCAAAACGCAGGCAAGGCCAATGTTTGCAACTACGCTTGCCGTACTTACAGTCCATCCTGCACGATACACGAATACATAACCGACCTCAAGGCCTACAATAGCCAATGCCAAAACAACTGATGTCCAGTTAATTTTGGAAATCTCAACACCGACATTCGTTGGACCGACAACATATACAAAAATTATGGCAGAAATAATCGCCGCAACCAGATAAGTAACCATTAATGCTCCAAAGGGATTTACATCGCCAGGCATTGATTTCATGCAAATATTATAAAAAGTATTTGAAAGAATAACAATTAAAATCGGCCAGATTAACCTCCACATTAATAATCACCTCAAAAAGAAATATCAAACAAATTTTGATAATACTACATATATAATTGAACCACCTCACCTTATGAAGGCAAGGATTCCTAGATTTTTCTTCACTTAATGGGACAATTAAGTATTTTCTAGGCAAACCCCGATGAACCAGCGGTTTAACAATTAATTAAAATCAATACTATTTTTAATTTATTGATTTGTTATTACTTGTTATGTATTAATTTAATTAACATACTATTTAAATCAAATCAGAGAGCGTTTGAAA
>NZ_JAFQSO010000007.1 GCF_017409525.1 Methanobrevibacter sp.
CAATTTGTTACATTACCCTCATTCTGGAAGTAAACTGCACCACCAGTCCCAGAAGCAGTGTTGTCAGTAAAATTACAATTTGTTACATTACCCCCCTTCTGGAAGTAAACTGCACCACCATAGATTCTTGCATTGTTATCAGTAAAATTACAATTTGTTACATTACCCTCATCCTGGAAGTAAACTGCACCACCATACACTGTTGCAGTGTTGTTAGTAAAATTACAATTTATAACAATACCTGAATACATAAAGTAAATTGCTCCTCCATTACCCTCAAAGTTAGCATTTTTAATGGTTAGATTTTTAATTGTTACTCCGGATGTCGTAACAGAAAATGCTCCATGGCCTGAATTGGCCATGTCAATAACTGCACCATTACCGTCAATTACCCTGGAAGTAGTGATTTCAATTGTGTCGCCGTCACCGGAAACATAAGTGTAATTTCCTGCAAATAATGTTATATCTCCATCAAAGCGAAATTGGTCTTTTAACTGAGTATAATTATATTCACCTTCGCCTAATACGTCAACATCATTTTCAACGCTTACAATTTCATCATTTTCTCCTGCAGACAGTTTTCCCGTATCATTCACATCAACATCTGCCGCACTTGCCGCTCCAACCACGAGCAGGCCTACAAGAAATATTGCCATGAATATGATTATTTTTTTATTGAACTCCATTCTTTTTTCCTCGATGAATATATATTTTGATAGAAATGTTTTATGTTGAACGAACAAATATTTGAAGCCATTATTTCCACATAAAACATCAATACAATTAAAAATCTATTAATTATATATATTTATATATAACTATAATAAGAAAAGGTTAAAGCGGATTTTTACCTCTTCCCGCATAAATTGTTTCATAATATCCGTGTTGCACAAATATAATATCAAAAACAATATACATTAACTGGATTTATTTCTACCAATGCATACTTGCTGGCCGGCACGAAGCCCTGGAAGTTTCAAATATACTTCATACATATGTACAGACCTGCTTTTTAAAGTATTTTTTTAGCACCATTCAATATTATTTAAGTTAAACATTAACATCGAACTTATTCCAATAATCACTAACTCATCAGAAGTTTTATTCAACTAGGATCATAACTACAAATACTATTGGTAAAGTAAATATAGCGGTTAGTACTAACGATACAAACAATCCTACGAAATTCACCCCAAATATGCCTGTCATTAAAAATATAAAAATAAGAATATCTATAATCAAAGTTATTTCCCAGACCTTTTTTTCTGGTCCACTAACTCTAGTATATGGTGCCTGTTTATAAGTATATTGTATTTTTTCTCCAACTAAATGCACTCCACAATGAGGACATTTACTTGCCCCCCTTTTAACGGGTTTTCCACAACTTCCACATTTCGAACCAGCATAATCATCCATAAAAAACACCTTCTTGTTAGTATATCTATTAACATTACTTAAAAATGTTATTAGCATATATTCATGGTTTAAGTAAATAGCAATTGTTTAAACCAGCATTAACTTTTATTTTCGTAGTGTTTTGATGTGTGTTAATAATGTTTATGCGACACATTTTGTAATACGTTCTGCAAACCGGCACGAAGCATCGAAGTTTTGAATAGCTATGCTCTGACGTTAATGTTAAAGTTATTTAATGTCTTTAAAAATTTTTTTGCACCCAATATTCAATCGCCAAATATAAATATATTCTCTGATAGATTTTTGAATATCTATAATTTGGAGGTAAAAACAATGGATACAAAAAAAATTGTATTTATTACAGCAATCTTAATGATAGCAATTTCTTCATTAAGTATGGTAAGTGCCGGATGGTTTGATTTTGAACCAGAAGAAGTAACTGGTGAAATTTTGAATTCTTCCGTTACTTGGGAAACAGTAGAAAAAATGGATTTGGAGCCAGGTCAATCATTCCGTATAGATGCAAATGGCCACGCAGATGTTAATTATACAAACGAAACTACTATAAACTATACCCTAATAATCAAACTTAATGCCACTGATGACCAGCTGAAAAAAGTAAACGAAAACCTAGATGACAGTGAGCTGTCAGTGATATCAGATAATGATACACTAAGTACCAGTGATATAAGAGTATATAATTCCAGCTATAGTCTAGATGGAAATATCTTAACTATAAATGTAACTACAACATATGAAAATTATTATCTCATCCAAGATTCCGGTCAAGCAAAAATTCTATCGGGCAATATTACTTTCCAAGACACTTCATATCCGTATATAAAATTTTAGAAATATTTTTGTCAAATAGATGTTTTAAGTTTTAAAGTTTTGAATATTTCCCACTGAAAACATAAAACATCTATTATTATCATGCACATATCCAAAAAAAAAGAGTTTTGCATTAATTATATTGATAAAAATGATGAAGACAGAGTTGTTCATGAGACAACTGTTAAAAACATTGAGGTTAAAAAATGAATAATAAAAAAATCGTATATATTCTACTGCTTTTTTTAGTAGTTTTCTCTTTATCTTTTGTACTGACAGTATCATTTACAAATTTCACATCATACGATGGGCCTAATAATTATCATGCTTTAGCAGATGTTGATGTGACAAACGGAAGTGTTGAAATACTGGAACCTAATCCATCTTCTGATGCTAGATGTAAAGTTTATTTTGAGGTTGATTTAGATGATATTGATTGGTATGTGCATCCTGATTCAGATGACGCTTCAGATGAACTAAAAATAAAAGACTTTTTAAAATCAAATACTGGAAAAATTATTGAAAAAGGCGAATCTAAAGACGACGGATGGAGTATTGATAATGAATTATATTTACAATGGTCTACAGGCCCTATGGCTCCTTTCTTTAAACTTGAAGGTAATTTAACTATAGAAGATAATAAATTAATATTTTCAGGTTACGGTTATAACGATACTGAAACTATTGGTAATTTGAATTATCTTGATCCGGGCGTGTTAATGAGTATAAATAATCCGGACAAAAATAGTTCTGCGACTATAGAATTTAAAATTGATAAAAATGATTTTAAATTAAACTAAATAATTAAAAAATTAAATGTTAGAGTATTAAATACTCTATCAAAACTTTTTTTAAATACAATTTATAACTAAAAAAAAGATGAAAAATGCCATTAATAAGGCATTAAATTAAACTATTCAACCAGTTCCCATTCATTGTTTCCCAAATGCCTGTATCTATGGCCATCGGGAGCGTCGTGAATTTCACCAGTGTAGATTATTCTTCCTTCCTGGGCGCTGTAGAATGCACCTGGATCACTGACTGCTGCCGGCTGCGGTGAAACTGCAGGCTCTTCAATGACCTCTATGGTCTCGGATGTTGCGTTTTCAGTGAAATTGTCGTTTCCCTTAAATGTACAGTCGACAGTGTAGTTTCCTTTATCCACATCCATTTTTACTTTTGCAACGCCCCGATCATTAGTAACGGCTGTCTTTTGCTCAGTTGTTCCGTTATTATTGGTAATTGTAACATTTACAGTTTCGTTTTCAATAGGGGTTCCATTGACATCAGTGAGATTAATATAAATCGGGTCCCCCTCGGTTATTGTATCATTGGTTTCGATACTCACATTTGATTTTTCTTTGCCGTAATTCGGCATTATTGCCGCCAAAGCGAGGATAAGGACTGCAACGACTATTATCAATGCGACTACAATAGCTTTATTTCTATCCAAAAAATCACCTCAATTACAATTAAATTGATTAACAATTTAGAGCTTTTAGTATATTAATGTATTTGAGAGAAAAAGCCGGGAAAAAATAAAAACATTTAAATAATATTAAAATATAACTAATAAACGATGTGAAATAAATTTCATATTTGTACATGACACAATTCAACCATTTTATAATCTCCAAAATGATTAGAATATGTTTCATAGGAAGTAGCAAAACAAAAACTACTTCCAAAACTCCCCCTTTTTTGAAAAAAACTTAATTAAAATTACTATTTTTTAGGCGAAATATACTTTTTCTGCATTTATCCCATCAAACGACTCGTTCCAATGAAAATAAAATAAAAACATTTAAATAATATTAAAATATAATTAATAAACGATGTGAAGTAAATTTCATATCTATATATGAACATCAGTAAACCATTTTATAATCTCCAAAATGTTTAGAATATGTTCTTATAGGGAAGTAGATTAAAATACTTCCTCACTCCCCCTTTTTTAAAGATTAAACATCATCAAGTATTTTAGGGTCTGCACCGGCAATTTCAACCAGATATTCGGCTTCGACAATGTGCAGTCTTGAAGGAATGACAATGCAGTGAAGAGGCCCTCCAAAATCAAAGTCCATGAGCTCACTGATTTTACCCGCTCGAACGCAAACGTCCTTTGAACCCACGCGAGCAATGCCCATCGCAAGAGTATCCTCCGTGACCAATCCTTCACGGTCCAAATCATTTTTGATGTTCATGAGATATTCCAAACCCTGGTTCACAGTCATGTAGCGGTCCTTATGAGCCTGAATGTCAAGCAGAACCAATGTATGCAAGTCCATCTTCAAGTTCTCTTCAATGGCCTCATAGGGAGATTTCGGATAGAAGTTATAATCCGGAAACGGGATGGTTGTCACCTTTCCGAACTTGTATCCCTGAAGGCCAGAAATGGCCGGTGCCGAAGACAGTATTGAAGAGCCATGAATGACCTCATATTCAATGCCCCTTTTCGCACATTGCACCAAAAAGTCGCTATGGGTGGTTGCAATCAACGGATCGCCCCCTGTGATTAGGGCAACATCCTCATCTTTTGCCTCATCAATGAACTTATGCTCCTCTTCAACTTCGCCCCTGACCAGAACTTCAATTTCCTGGCCGACCAGCTCCTCAATAGCTTCAAAGCTTGAACCAAACAGTCTGGATGTGAAAAATTCCGCATAAATTCTATCGACATTTTTCAGACATTCCAAACCCTTTATTGAAATGTCCCTATGGTCAAATAATCCTAAACCCACTAAATAAAACATATACATTATATAATAATTTAAACATAATAAATCTTATGAAATGTGTAAAAGTTCCATTAAGGGAGTTGAATGATACCCGCATAAAATTAATGGAAATCGGCAAGATGAACATGGAATATAGGATTAAGGCGGAAGCCGATTTCGGATATATCCCCATCAATGACGATATTGAAGGTTATGAAATCGTCGACATTGAGCTTGAAGCCATGAAAAGGGTTCCCCATAACTTTTCCGAACTGCTTGAAGATGAACTCACTTCAGAGGAAATTGAGGATTTGAGAACCTCCTTTGACACTATTGGCGACATCGTGATTCTTGAGATTCCCGACAACTTGCAGGACAAAAAACAGACAATCGGGGACGCTGCGCTCAAGTTCACAAAAAGAAGGTCAATCTACATGAAAAAAAGTGCAATAAAAGGGACAACCAGGGTGAGGGATTTGGAGTTCCTATCAGGAATAGACGACCCAATCACCATACACAAGGAGCATGGAGCCCGCCTTAAGCTGAATGTCCGAGACATGTATTTCTCTCCAAGGCTTGCAACCGAGAGAAAACGGGTGATGCAAAGCGTTGAGGAAGGCGAAAAGATTCTTGACATGTTCTGCGGAATAGGTCCGTTTCCAATAGTGATTGCAAGAAATAAAGATGTGGATATCACCGCTGTCGACATCAACGGCGAAGCCATCAGATATCTGGATGAAAACATCAAGCTCAATAAACTCAAAGGTAGCATCAAAACATATGCCGGAGATATTGCCGAGGTCAGCAAAGGATTTAAATGCAAATTTGACAGGATGATAATGAACCTGCCAGGTCTTGCCTACACTTTCCTTGACCTTGCAGTCGATTTGATTGAAGACGGAGGAACAATCAACTATTATGAGTTTTCAGATTCATATGAACAGGGAATAAAACGGCTGGAAACCGCATGTGAAAAGAAAAACAAAAAGGTGGAAATAACCAATGCCCGCAAGGTCAAATCCACATCACCTGGAGAATGGCATGTTGCCATCGATGGGAAAGTAAGTGACGAGTGAAAACCTTTTTGCACTTAATTTTTTTAAATTGCAGATTTTGCACAAAATCTAATTTTAAAGTTAATAATATTAATATCTATATTAAATTACAATTGAATAATAAACAAATATGAATAATTTTATTCATCTTATGAAAAAATTAAAATCTGCGCAGTCAGATAAATATTAAACTCTTTTAGAAATTTTTAAATATAATCCCTTAAAAATATTATATTAACTGACTTTGAGGTATTTTTTAATTAACCTAAAAAATAAAGAAAATTCAGCTACAATACACAAACTAAATTAAAATCAAAGGTTATATTTATAAAAAAATATAATGAAAACTTTTAATTTGATGTTTGAAAAAATTCGAAAAATTTCTTAATCGGAGGTAAATAATATGGCTAAGTTTTGTCCACACTGTGGACATGAACAAGAAAATCCAGACAACAAATTCTGTTCAAAATGTGGCGGATCCATGGATAATACCCAACAAGCAGCAGCTGCTGCAGCACCTACCATGAACAATGCTGCAGGTTCCATCTGTAAAGTTTGTAAATCCGTGATTCCAGCTGGACAAGTTGTTTGCCCTAACTGCGGATCACCTGTTGTACAGGATACTCACACTGCAGCAATAGTTATAGGTTACATAAGTGCAATCGTATTAACACTGCTCATAGGTATCTTCGGGGTTATCATTACAGTCGGAATCGGTATCTACCTATACACCAGAGATAACGAAGATGTCCACAAACATGGATTAATCATTATAGCAATTTCCGTTATAATATTTGTTATATGGATACTTTTCGTATTTGCACTAGCTTCTAGCTATCACTCAACCTATTACTACTATTGAGTTTTCTAAACTCAATTTTTTTATTTTTTTAAATTAAAAAAAAACCTCTTTTTAAAAATTAATTGAATTATTGCCTAGATTGGGTCAATAATTCCTTTTTCTGTGATGATTCCAGTGACAAATTCCTTTGGGGTTATGTCAAAAGCAGGGTTGATGACTTCTGTTCCCTTAGGACAGATTCTTGAGCCCCCATAATATCTCACTTCATCACCGTCCCTTTCTTCAATGATGGTATCATAAATGGATATCTCATTATCGAAAGTGGAATATGGGGCTGCCACATAAAATGGAATATCATGGTGCTTTGCGGCCAGGGCAACCATAAATGAACCTACCTTGTTTACGACACCGCCTTTTGCTATCCTATCAGCGCCGATGACAACCTTGTCGATTTTGCCCTGTGACATCAAAAATCCTGACGCAACATCCGGAATCAATTTCACGGGAATGTTTTCCTGCTGCATTTCCCAGACGCTTAAGCTAGCACCCTGACCGCGAGGACGGGTTTCATCACATATCACATTGATACTTTTACCTGCATCTCTTGCGGCCCTGATTACGCCTAAAGCGGTTCCATAATCCACACATGCAAGCGCTCCTGCATTGCAATGGGTTAAAATAGTGTCCCCATCATCGATTATTTCAGCGCCGTACTTTCCGATAGCTCTGTTTGTGGCCATGTCCTCCTCATACATCTTTAAGGCTTCGCTGACTGCATCATCTTCACTGTTCAATACCCTGTCAACTGCCCAGAACAGATTTACGGCTGTCGGTCTTGCGGCTTTGATTTCATCACCAGCCATGTTTAAATCGACCCCTTCAAGTTCTGCAAGAGCCATTGCAAAACCGGCGGCCACACCAATTGCCGGAGCTCCGCGAACAGTCATGTTCTTAATTGCGACAATGACATCCTGATAGTTATCACAATATACGTAAGTTAACTCATCAGGAAGCTTTCTTTGATCAATAAGTTTTAATTTGTTGTCTTCCCATTCAAGTGTTTTCATGTTAACGCCTTTAAAAAAAATATCCTAAAAAAAATAAGTAAAAAAGTATAATTAAATGTTAGTTTCTAATTTTGTTTAATGTTTGAGCATTAATTTTATAATTATACTTTTTTAAAAAATATCCTCACGGATGGATTAGAGACGTATTAAAAATACATCTTAATTATTATTTATCAATTTATTACTTATAAATATTTAGGTCTAATTGAATAAAAACTGTTTATTTAGTATTACCCAAGTATTACGCATTTTCAGTCATAATTGGCACGACCTGTTTCTTACGTGAAACGACACCCTCAAGCAAAACAGTATTATCCTCTAATTTTACATTATATGCCTTTTCAACAAGTGATGCATCCTTGCCCAAAGCGATGACCTGTGAATTGCTGTTAACGATATCAGTGATTAAAAGCATGAATAAGTCCAAATCCTCTTCATCGATGATTTTATCCATTCCGGCTTCCAGATCGTCTTTTAAAGCCATGACATCAGAAATATCTGCAGTATTTACTTGATTTACAATTGATTTTACATCCTTGAAGTCGATTTGCTTTGCATCTAGCGCTAAAATCTCATCGATTGTAAAGCTGCTTAAGTCTGTTCCTGCCTTGAGCATTTCCAAGCCGTATTCTTCAGCATCGATTTCTGCTATTTCTGCAAGTTTCTCGACAGCCTTTATATCATCTTCAGTTGTGGTTGGTGATTTCAAAAGCAAGGTATCGGAAATGATGGCGGACAACATCAATGTTGCGATTTCCTTTGTGATTTCAACACCGTTTTCCTCATACAATTTGCATAGAATGGTTTCACTGCATCCCACAGGTTCAAATCTTAAAAACAACGGATAGGAAGTTTCCAGAGCCAATTTATGATGGTCAACAACTTTTAGGATGTTTGCATTTTCCAAATTGTCCACTGATTCAGCAGGAGAGTTGTGGTCAACCAAAATGACGTTAGCTCCATCTTCAACACTTTCCAAGAGTTCCGGCGCTTGGATGCCTAAATAGTTTAAAATAAATTCTGTTTCTTTGTTGATATTGCCTAATCTGTAAGCTTGAGCTTCACTATTACCCAATTCATGTTCCAAGTTAGTCATTACCAAACTTGAAGTAATACTATCACTATCCGGACTTTTATGTCCAAAAACATAAGTTTTAACCATATTATCTATTTCCTCAAAAATTAATATTCCTATTTAATTATCTTTTTCATCTAATTTATAGATTAGTTCTGAAAAATAACAAAATATATTGATGGTGAATTTGATTGGTGAAAAAAAATGAAATAATAGGCTATGAACAATAGCCCAACAATAATCAGTAATGGCTTTGAGGAGTCATTCCCAAATGATGGTCCTCGCTTTTTTTACCAGGTATCCCGTATGCATCCGCTCTGCATTGGGTGCATGCTCTAAATACCGGAATGATTTCCTCCACCTGCTCCCTTACGGATTCCATCATGGAACAGTCAGGACGTGAGTAATGTTTCATTTTAGCTAAAGGAATTAACGGCAAAATGTTCATTAAAGAAGCGCCTCGCTTTTTCACTTCCTTAGCTATTTCAACAATATGCTCATCATTTAGTCCAGGAATTAAAACTGAATTAACCTTAACCACCAAGCCATTGGCCGCTGCCTTTTCAACACCTTCCAATTGATTTTTGATTAGTATTTCGACAGCCTCATAACCTTTGTAAACTTTTCCTTCATACTTGATGAATGAATAAATATCAACTGCAATATCCGGATCGATTGCATTAATTGTTACAGTAACTGAGTTCACTCCAAGTTCTGCAAGTTTATCTGCATATTTTGGAAGCAAAAGACCATTTGTACTCATACATTTGATTAAATCCGGTTGTTCAGATGCTAACTTTTCAAAGAATTCGAATGTTTCCTCATTAGCTAGTGAATCTCCTGGTCCAGCTACCCCTACAACTGCTATTGGACCATCTGCAGTAACATCATTAATGTGACTAATTGCAGCATCAGGATTCATAACACAGCTTGCAACACCTGGCCTATTTTCTTCATCATTAATATCCCTTGTACAGAAGTTACAAAAAATATTACATTTTGGTGCGACAGGCACGTGTGCTCTACCTACTTTATCATGCATCTTTTCATTGAAACATGGATGTGCTTTTGTTATATGTGCAAATCTTGAACCTTTGTGTTCAGCCATAATATCACTTCTCCAAAATATAACTCGTGTTAATTTGTATTAATACGAACAAATATATAAAGTTTTCTATTTGCCATTGCTTAACTCATCAATATATTCATTGGCTTTTTCAATCCATGCATCCTTAATTAGCTCATCTGTAGCAACGACAGCGACAATATCCTCTGTTGACATGTCTTTAATAATCTTAAAGCCTTCAGGCAATATTCTAAAGATGGCATCATAGATTCTTCTTTGTAGATTGGAGTGAGGGTCATCAATAACCAATGTTTTTAAATCCAAATGATTTCCAGTAAGCTCAAGCTGATACCTGTTCGGTTGATAAATTTCATCTCTTGAAAATCTTTTCCACAATTGCTTCAATATGTTTGGAAGGTAATTCTCGTCATCAATGATGATTCTTGTAATGTCATCGGCCTTAACATAAGACAAGTTGGCCACCTCTTCAAAAGTGATGGCATTTGAAGTCTTTCTCATTTTAATAGCTAAGACAAATACAGGATCATCCGGATTGACATAAGCTTTTAAATCATCTACTGCTGTTCCAAGAACCAAATCCTGAAAGATTTGCTTAATGATGATATCATAAACTTCTGCACCTTTTTCATCATAGCACTCAACTAACATTAAATCAACCCTTAAGACTATTTATTATCTTGCCTGCGCCCCATTCCAGATACTAAAAGAGCCGCTCCAACAGCACCGATATGTTGAGAATATTCAGGAACAATGACTTCGATTCCACCTAAAGTCTCACTTACGGCTTCAACAAGACCTGAGATTAGGCTTGTACCTCCCACCTGAATTAATGGTTCACGAATATCGATTTCTTGAAGTTGCTGTTCATAAACCTGCTCTGATACTGAGTGACATGCAGCGGCTGCAACATCAGCTTTGGAACCTCCTGCTGCAAGTGTAGTTACCAAGTCCTGAATACCGAATACAATACAGTAGGAGTTAAGCATTGCTTTTCTCCAGTCCCCCTGCACGGCCAATGGACCCAATTCGGTGATGTCCACATCTAACCTACGGGAAGTCATGTCTAAAAATCTTCCGGATGCTCCCGCACAGATTCCTCCCATTGTGAAGTTATCCGGAATACCGTTATTTACAGTGATTACCTTGTTATCCATACCGCCTATATCCAATACGGTAGCTTCACCTTTCTGACAATCTGCCAGATACACTGCACCTTTCGCGTTGACTGACAATTCTTCTTGAATGAGCTCTGCATTGAATTCCTGGCCCATGGTAAATCTACCATAACCAGTGGTTCCGATACCATCCAGGTCATCCCAATCATAATCAGTTTGTGAGAATGCCTCTGCAGCGGCTGTCTTTGCAGATTCTATGATGTCCTTTGTGGATGTCCAGCCAGTTCCGATGACCTGATTGTTTTCCATGAGAACAGCTTTTGTAGTGGTTGAACCTGAGTCCAGACCAAGGGTAAGGCCTTCCTGTTTTTCACGGGCAAGAATGCTTCTGCGTGTTACAGTAGTGGCCAACGCTTCCATACGGATGAACAATTCATCCGCTTTTGTCCTTTCAGTGAATGAATATGTGACTACCGGGATACGAGTGTTGTTTTGTATGAATCTTCTGACCTCATTTCTGACCAATGCCGCTTCAGCACACCTGAAACAAGTTGCAATGAATACCGCATCAGGCTTAGACCTGCCTTCGACAATAGCCATAGCTCTTGCAATCATTAATTTCAAGCTTGAACTTTGAGCTGAAAATCCAAACTTTTCATAAGATTCATCAATGTAATCCAAATCGATTTCAGGAAGAACAATCTCTGCACCAAATTTGTTTGCTGCTTTTTCAATTTCTTTTTGAATTCCACTATATTCTGTTCCGCATGAAACTAAAGCAATTTTAACCATATTACTATTCCCCCTCAGCAGTCTCTTCTAGTGAGTCCACAAATTCGTTAATTTTATTTACCATGACATATGTTTCATCCTGATTATTAGGATAATCAAGCTCTAAAACAGGAATATCTTTATTTCTGAGCAAAAAGATTGATAATTCATTAGTTCTTGCACAACCGATACAACCAAAGCCATATGGAGCGCCATCAACAACTATGGCCGCTTCCGCTTCATCTATAATAGGTCCGATGATTGACATTCTTCCACGAACCCCTGACGGAACTTCGATAGCCGCATATTTAAGGCCCTTAATCGGGTCCTCTTCAGTGATATTCATCGGCGGAGAATCAATTTCCGGGTCTTTGATTTTTTGTCTGATTTGTTTTTGAAGAACTAAAGGAGTGTGACCTTTCCTTTCAAGTAAATCTGCTAAAATTAATGAGTTTGGAGGATAAATAGCTATTTTAACCATATTTTCACCTATTCTTTATTTTCTAAACATTCGTTCATAATTCTTTTAAATTCGTCAACGTCAACTGGTTTTTTCTCTTCCAATTCCACTTCTTTTGGATTTTCTAAAGCTTCAGCAACAAAGCCGAGTATTCTGTATTCCTTTTCCATTTGGTGGAATCCTTCCCTAGGTCCAAATCTATGGCCTCTGCATCTCCTAGGGTCACCTGGAGCAAAACCTCTTTCTTTTGTGAAAATGTGGTTTGGATCAAGTTTTCTTATTTCCTCAATGGCTTTATAGACATCTTCACTTTTTCCACTTATCATAGAGCCGTAGCAAGTGTTTTTTATTGTAAGAGGCAAGTCAAGCAAATGAAACTCATTTACAATTTCCTGCTCACTCACATGAGCTCCCGGCCCAATAAAAATCATACGGGTAATTACATCTGGGTCCCAATCTTCCTTACCCAAATCAGGACTCATGGTTAGATTCTGTGACATATACTACAACTCCTTCTTTTAATTTTTCGAGATAATCATAATCTGAAACAATATCGCCAATAATGTTAGTTGCCTCAAAGTTTTCCGCAGTCGGTCCGAATTCCACATTATCCTCAAATCTCACACCGATTAAACCTGCGCTTTTTGAAGACATGTTAGTGATACCGATTTGGCCTCTGATAACTTTGCCTACAGGATTATTTTCAGGAATCAAACCTTTGGCGGCTTTCTTATCACCTTCAAAAATAACAATGTGCATTCCGGGAACTGAGAAATGAACCTTTATTTGGCCAACAGGATTTTCCAAAAGACCTGATAAGAGTTTGAAATATCTAACAGACCTTGGCGCATTATCAACAAACTTAATTTTACAGATATCCTCTTTTTTGACAGCCTTAGTTATTACTTGTCCTTCTTTTAGGATGTCGATTGTATGTTTAGGATTTTGCTCAACAATGATTGCATCATCATCAACCAAGCCATCGATTAAATGCTCAACACCAGACTGAGACAATAATCTTGAAGCTTCTGCCTGAGTTTGATTTAACAATACCAATCTTTGTTGTTCTGATTTGACAGTAATAAAGTCATTTTCCTTTGCAATATCGATAATCTCCATTCCTCTAACGACTTTTCCAACAGTCGTATGGTTTGGAGTTAAAACTCTATTTTCCCGATATACAAAAAGCTTTCCCACACCTTTACCAGTATTCCTAACAGTGATTGTTCCTCTGAGTCTTTGAGTAGTATTCTCTTTAGGTTTATCAAGCCCTTCCAACTCATAAAAACCGATGAAAGATTCACTATCAAAAGAGACTTTTATTCTACCATCTTTAATTAAAGAGAACAAATGTTCAACACAAACCGGTGATTCCTCATCAATTTCAATGGAAATATAGGTATATAATTCATTGCCTTCTTCCAGTACAGTACTTAAATCAGATGTGGATGCACTATCGGTTGTTGTGCTTCTCTCTATAATCGGTTCAATGCCGGTTACAGAATCATCATCAGTAAGTTCCTCCAATGTTTTCTTACCTCCAATAATACGAGCAAAAATACCTTTATTATATGGAGGGACACTGTAAACATTAGTTGTGTTCTCTTTAAGCATGATTAAATGAGTAGACTCATTACTAAAACTAGATAAACTTAAAACAACATCTCCTTCAAAATACTTATATTCATCGGAAGTCGGTTCCAAATCAGTTACGATAGGGCCAATAGCCACCTCAGTAGGGGTGGACCATCGAATATCCAAATCAACAAACTCCTCATATTGATTTTTCCAAACATCAACCAAAGGTTTTGCTTCATCAGATTCATCGAGCTGGATTATAATAGAACCCTTATTTGTTTTAATTTTATATTTATTAATATTTTTCTCAAGTTCTTTTTTACCCTTAATCAAACAAACAACACTACCAGGAGTATATGGAGCATTAGTTTTATCAATCACGTCTTGTATTGAAGAACCTTCCGCTACATCTATTTCTTCTCCATTAATTTTAATTAACATACAATCTCCCAATAAGAATTTTTAATATTATATATTTATCATTTCACTATATTAAATAATTATTTATTTGATTTTCAAAAATTATATTAACACAAAGTTATAACAATATTATAAGGAGGAAAAAATAATGACCATTACAAAAAAGCATGTTTTTTCTTTACTAATTATATTGTTTATTGCAATAGGAACTATCTCAATAGTCAATGCATATACCGGAACCGGCTTTTCACATGACATTCCCACTTCCAGATATTCGGACATGTCTGCAGATGACATTTTGAGCCAGTATAATGATACTGATTGTGAAGCGGAAGTGACAGGAACCTGCGTAAAGGTAGTTGATGGAGACACACTTTATTTAGACAATGGCTATAAAGTTCGTTTAGTGGGAGTAAACACCCCTGAAAGAGGTGTGGAGGGATACATCACATCCAAAAACTTTGTTCAGAAGCTATGCTTAAATAAAGAAATTAGTCTTGATATTGACGATTCGAAACCTAACGACAGATATGGAAGAACATTGGCCGTTGTTATCGTTGATGGTAAAAATCTGAATGAAATTCTATTGCAAGAGGGTCTTGCAGAAATCATGTATATGCCTCCAAGCGAGTTTTATCCATATTCCTGGGCCAACAGTGACACACCGGTGGCAAATACAGACAGCACATCTTCAAGCGACAGTTCCAACACAGACACTTCTGATTCCGGAAGCTACATAGGAAATTCAAATTCTGGCAAGTTCCATCGTGCCAGCTGCAAAAGCGTGGATAAGATGTCTGATTCGAACAAAGTGTATTTTTCAAACAGAGATGATGCGATCAATCAGGGATATGAGCCGTGCAAGATATGCAATCCTTGAATTTTTTTTCTTTTTTATTTTGAAAAACAGTGAATCAATCTTTTGACATCATCGGAACATGAAAACTGGATTTTTCTCTTGATTGAACACTTCAGCTTGTTCATCACCATGATTCAAGTAAAGAGAATTGGAATCAGTCACTTCACCAACGACTTCAGCTTCAATTGAGTATTTTGCTAAATATTCTTTAATAAAATCGCATTTGTCTTCACTAGCTGTAAAAACAAATCCTGAACCCGGATAAGACCTGAGCCAATCAACCCATTCCACTGTTTCATTTCTTGGAATTTCCTCCAGATTAACAACAGCTCCTTTTCCGGATGTCTCCAAAAGCATTTCCAAAGTTCCTAAAATTCCCGGATTTGAGATGTCTTTTCCTGATTTAATGTAATCGTTTTCTGCAAGGTATTGGACAGCAGTGATTTGATCACGAACCAATTGAGAGTCTTTGTCATAGGTAGTATCCCAATTTAGGCTAAACATTTCATGAGGTTTTCCGTCCAAATCTATTGCAACAATTACCTTATCACCCACTTCAGCTCCAAAACTAGTGATTATTTTATCCTTTTGAGCAATTCCAACAATAGCAACACCCAATGAATCGACTTCGCCATCAGGGTGCAAATGACCTCCAACCATAGGAACGCCGAATTTTAGACATCCATCGTTGATTCCATTTAATAAGTCTTCATAAATCTCATCATTACTGATGGACATTATATTCACCATGGCAAGCGGTTTTCCACCCATTGCTGCAATATCATTAACGTTTACAAGAACGGAACAGTATCCTGCCCAATATGGGTTTACATTCATTATGTCGCCCCAAATTCCATCAGCGGCGATTAACATTACCTGATTATTTCCAATGTCAATAGCTGAAGCATCATCTCCAATGTCAATGACAACATTCCCTGAAACATTATATGATTCTTTTAAAAGAGATATTACATTATCTATTGAACTTTTACGAGATACTCCTTTAAATTCTTGAATAGATTTAACAAGACTTTTAAAATCCAAGATTACACTTCCTGTTTATTTAATATAATTTATTTTGTATTTGCAATTAATATTTTTTATTATTTCAACTATTTTTTCCTCAAGCTCGCCAATATCTGAAAAATCATATGTTGCCTGCTTTCCGTCAAATATTATCCTTTGAATATCTTTACCGCAGATATCATCAAAACCATCTTCAACCTCAAAGATGATTGAATTTTTTACTTTGAATCCATCTGCTACAACCTTATCCAAATCGCCATCCGTTATCCCCACTACAGGTATATCAAATCGATATAAAATATCAGAAGAGATCAATGTCGTATCATCGCCGACAGTAACGACAACGCTGGAATCCCTGAATCTATAAACATCTTCACCTGCATGATCTAGAAATGTCACCTTGAAATCTTTAGGTTTTTCCTTATTTAAAACCCTCGGTTTGACCTTGGCATTCCTTAAAAGTCCTGTTTTGATAATGGCCGAATCCAGGTCAACCTCGCCAAGCTTTTCAAGGCCATGCTCCTTAAGCTCACCGCCAACGATATCTACAATATGATTATCTTTAGCTATTAAGACAAGCTTATCAGAATTGGTTTTGCCGATGACAACACTGTTAACCATGATGTTTTCACCAGGACTTACACCATGTACAATTCTTTGATTGGTGCCAGCATCATCTTGTCTGATATGATTATCATACACCTCTTCAGGCATTACAATAGCTAAATCCAATCTTTCAGACAATTCATCAACAATATCCGGATGACCATTCCAAGGTATGATGCTTCCATCCACTTCACCAGGACGCTCTATTTGAACTACAGGAATGTTATTATCAGTTATTTTATTTTTATAATGATTATGAACCTTATATCCGAATACCTGTCCTGTCACATCAGATTTTCCATAGTTTAACAGAAATATTACATCAACGTTATCGTCATGGAACAACTTTAAAGAATCGCTAGGAACCAATTTGCGAGAGATATCAACAATATTTTCCAAACTTGCATCAATAACGGCAGTCCTGCCCATGGTTCCGCCCAATCTTGCTGAAACATCTCCATATTCCTTAAAAAGATTGATTAATTTTAATGCATAACCAGAATCAATAACATTTGGGCCATGAACTACAACACCAATCCTCATTTATTCACCTTAATTCTTTTTTTGAATATTCTGGATCCGCAGATTTCACAATCATCAAAAGGATAATCCTCATCAAATTCCTTTTTGCAACCTTCGCAGACCTTTTTCCAATTATATATTCCTTTAATTCCTTCAGTTATAACGCCAGAATAAGGAATTCCCATGATTTTTAAAGTGTTTTGAATGGTATAATCATCAGTAATCACCTTAACATCCTCACCATTTTGCGACAGCATGTATGCCAGAGAAATCAATTTGACGTCAGGCAATGACAATCTTAAAATATCACCACTACCAGATATAATTTCATTAACACTATTTATATACTGAAAAGGAACCTCTTTAATATTCAATAGCCCATCATTAACAACACTATCAAATTTCAAGCGGGACTCGAAATCCTTAATTTCGGCAGTTATTTCAGGGACTGTGAAATTGTTCTTGGAAGTTATCTGGAATCCATTTATAAATGCCGATGCATCCAACACATAACAAATTTCCATGATGAATATTTTAATCGTATAAACTAATAAATCTTAGCAATTCAAATTATGATTTTATGGAAATTTTGAAAAAAGGTTGGAATAAGCTTGGGAGAAGTTTGGGAGACATCTGGGAGAAGTTTGGAAAAATCTATTTAAATTTAGATGAAAAAATGTGTTATTACAGAAAATTCTTAGATTTTTCAAGAATTTTTATAAAAATAGAAAAAATGGAGGAAAGTGAAAATGCACATTGACAATGAAATTGACAATGAAATCCGATTTCTTGCACAATCAGAAATCAGATTGAAAATTCTCAGTGAACTAAACAAACGCCCAAATAATGTACGAGGACTTGTGAAGACCACAAAAATTACTTATAGCTCTGTATCAAGCAACATCACAAAATTAGAAGAAAATAACTACATTACAAAAGTTGGAACCAAATACCATGTCGACCCTATGGCCAAAATATATTTTAAGACACTGATGGATTTCAAGAAAAGCATTGAAATCATCAACAATTACGATTCCTTTTGGGACAAGCATGATTTGAAACTAATGAGCATTGATTCTATACGAAACATCAATGATTTGAAAAACTCACAGCTAATTGAAACAACACCATTGGACATTTACAAAACCCACAATACCATAAAACATCAATTGATGAACTCCAAACGGGTTAAAGCAATATTTCCATATTTACATCCGGAATATCCTAAATTAATTGAAAAGATATTGAAAAATGGAGGATCTGTTGAACTAATCATTCCAAAAGAAATTGTCAAGGCAATATTATTGCCTATGAATGAAAAATTAAAAAAGGATGCTACGAATAACGGGAAACTTAAAATATGCTCTGTAACAACTGATTTAAACTTATATCTAACCATTTGCGATAATAAGATGAGTTTGGGACTATTTAAAAACGACGGCAGTTTCGATCAGAACAGGATTCTGATATCCGATGATAAAAAATCATGCAAATGGGCAAAAGAATTATTTAAACATGTGAAAAATACGGTGATAGGATGACCAGCGTTCAAACCAAAAAAGAACTAAATCAAGAATTTAAAGACGTGAAATATATTTTAACATCCAGCATGAGAACCAAATTGCTATTGGCCGTATATAATGCTCCAAAGAATCTGGATGAGCTTAGAACAGAATTGCAAAAACCTTCAGCAACAATACTTCACGGGCTAAAAGAATTAGAAACGATCAATTTAGTCCGCAAATCACAAAAATACTATGAATTAACCTCAAACGGATACCTTTTGACAACTAATATGTTAAAATTAATTGAAAATTGGTACTCCTTAAGTAAAAGCGAAATATTTTGGAACAATCATGACTTGTCCGACATTCCTGAAGAAACAATCAGGAAAATCTATCTTCTAAAAGATGCGGAATATATCAGCTCAACAACAAGTGACTTATCGATATCTTTTAACAAATACATCCAATTAATTTCAAAAGCAAAAAAATTAGAAATATTGCTTCCAATATACTCTGAAAACCATTTGAAACACATTGTAAATCTTTTAAATGAAGGTAGCCTGAAGAAATTAGAATTGATTGTCAGTGAAGAAATATACAATTCAATCAGTGAAAATGAATTATTCAAAAATGAGTTGCTAGAAAATAAACAAGTGACCATAACAATCCTTGAAAATAATTTCAAGATATTCTTAACATGCTCTGATGAATTCATATCCCTAACACTGTTCTTCAAAGATGGGCATTATGATGATTCCCAAATACTAATCGCAACCGATGAGAATGCTAAAAAATGGGCATTTTCAATAATAAATCAATATCTACGGTGATTAGTTAATGAAGAATAATAGTAAAATAAATTTGACTATGTTAAAAGATAAAGAGTTATACAATCTGATTGTAATTAGAAATGGCGGTAGAACTACAATGCGGATAATTGACGAACTATTGGTTAATCCTACAAATGCTAATCAATTAGCAGACGCTCTGAATTTAGACTATAAAACAATCAAATACCATTTAGAGATTGCTTGTAGGCACAAATATATTGTAGAAGAGAAGTTCGACAATTACTATTCCTATCATCCGAGCGACAAGTTAATTAGAAACCTGGAGGAATATATGATAATAAGGGAACACCTCGAAAAAAGATAAAAGGTCAAAATATGAAAAGTGAAACATCAATTCAACATCAAGAAGAATCTTCCAAAGACATAACATGTGGAGTAATAACCTTAAGCGACAGTAGAAAATCTAAAAAACTAGATTTATCCGGCAAATACATATCTGAAGAAATCGAAAAACGCTACACCCTAAAATCAAGAAACCTAATCCCAGATGAAAAGGAAGATTTATTGAATGCCATCGAAAACATGGTTGAAGACGGCACTGATGTAATTTTAACAACAGGTGGAACAGGACTGGCATCCCGTGACATCACTGTTGAAACTGTTGAATCACTTTTCGAAAAGAAGTTGGACGGGTTTGGTGAACTATTCAGGGCAAAATCATATGAGGAAATTGGTGCGGCAGCATTGCTTTCAAGAGCTACAGCAGGAACTTATAAAAAAAGCATCATTTTTTCAATGCCGGGATCACCGAATGCCGTTAAAACAGCATTAGGACTAATAATTGAGGAACTGCCTCATTTAGTCCATCATGTAAAGAAATGATGAATCTTTCATCATTTTTTCTTTTTTTTAATCAAAAAATTCATTAACAATAATCAAAGGTTCTAGTTTTATTCCTGCTTTTTCAAACTCTTCAATAGCCCCTTCTTGCCTGTCAACAACAACAAAAGCTCTTTTTACATTACCGCCATTATCCTGGATAGCTTTAATGGCTTTAAGCAATGATCCTCCAGTTGTTGAAACATCTTCAACGACGATTACATCATCACCTTCATTTAACTCACCTTCAATGAGTTTAGATGTACCATAACCTTTCTTTTCTTTGCGTATCATCAATAACGGAAGTTTTGATTCAAGTGAAACGGCAGTGGCTATTGGAACTGCGCCTAAAGCAGGCCCTGCAACTTTATCAATTTCATCATCTACTATTTTTTCAGTGATTAGCTTTGAAATTGCAGATAAAATTTCAGGTTCTGTTATGGCTTTTTTCATGTTAATGTAGTAGTTACTTTTCTTTCCGGAAGATAAAGTGAAATCGCCTTCAAGAAATACTTCATTTTCCTTTAATAAATCTATTAAATAATCTTTAGAAACCATACAAATCAATTATAAATCGTCTTCGCCTTTAAGCAAGATTTTATCCCCAATTACTTTCACAAGCTCCATTGGAACCATATTTTCACTGGACTTAATTTGTTCTGAGAATCCAGTCTTCTTAAGTACTAAATCAGTGATTTCAAAGGTATCCCTATCCAAAATGACATCAGAAACTTTTCCAACAATTTGAATTTCTGCATCCAAAACTTCTTTACCAAATAATTCATCTTTAACTCTCATAAAATCACACATAATGTTGATGATATTATATTTGATAATCAAGTTAAAATACATTTACTTTCGTCATTTTTCATGTCATGGTAAAATTCAAGATTCTCATCATCGAAATTGACGACTTTAATCATGTCATATATTTCCTCATCGAGCTCGCCGTTAATATCAAGCAATTTATTTGGATAATCATTTATTAAATCTTTATTGAAAGCTATTCTTTTCTCATTTTCAAAAATTGCTCCATAATAAATGTCAGCTTCAACTAAATCCTGGAACATGTGACTTCCAAATGACAATTCAGGGACATAACCAACCTTACTGTAAGACTCTTCAAGGATAGCTCTGAATTGACTTATCTCTGCAAATACAACAGGAATTCCAAGCTCTGGTGAAGAGGTGCCTATCCTTCCAGGAACAATCAGCATTGAATTTCTTTCGTTTTCCTTGCAATATCCGTTTATCTCACCGATTATCCTTGCAATCAAGCTTTTTTTAGCATATGGATATTCATAATACTTGTGTGAATCGACATAGACCAATGTGTCAATCTTTTCCTTTCTTGACCTTCCCATGGATGCCTTCTTAATGTGGAAATAAGTTTCCCCAACATCCTCAGGTATTTCAATGACTTCTTTTGTTGTTGAAATCTGCAGCGGCCTGCACTGAAGTAGATTGACAACAAATGACTTGTCCGCACCAATATTGACCGTATATTCCACATCAACAGGATAATCATAAGCATTTTCCAGAGTCTTAAGCAAATCCTTCATCATCAAGATGAAATCGTCATTGTTTACAATACCATTACAGTTTACAAATACTATTTCCCTTCTTTTACCTCTTTCCCTAAATCTTCTTTCGGCTTCGGTATCATGTTCTATTACAGGGCGTTTTGCATATCTTGGGAGGACTTCCAGACCTTCCTCCACTGGGATTTCATGTAGAGAAATCTCCTTTAAATCCAAGACATCCAATGAATGTTGGGAGTATTTGTGGCGCTCGGCAACGTCAGGATGGTCGATTGCATGAGGCCTATCCAGATTGATAATTCTTGGATAATCATTTTGAGTTCTATCAACCGCTTTTGTACCAAGCCCCATTACAAGCCTAAGCATTCCTCCGTTATGCCCCATATCAGGCTGTGGAGAATATGGGCTGTATGAGAATCCGACGCCAGCTATTGTTGGGAAGAAATAATCTTCATAATAGGAACCTGAAACCCTCTGAACCAAAAGCCCCATCTGTTCATCACAATCGTCCAGATCATTCAATGAACGGTATTCCAATGCAGAAATGTTCATTGTACTTGCATAAACGGTTTTTACAGCCTCTTCAAATGCCTCAAGTCTCTCATCCAGGGACCCTCTATTTACGCAGAATACTGATTCATATTTTCCTGCAAATGCATTTCCGAAACCGTCTTCCAAAAGACTACTTGAACGGACGATGATTGGACTTTGTCCAAAGTAATCCAGAACACGTCTGAATTCATTTTTAATGTCATCCGGGAAAGTTCCATTTTTTAGGCCTTCTTCCAGCTCACGGCCTGCCTCATAGTAACCCTCTTTAGTCCTTTGCTTTACGCGAATATTCCACAAATCATTTGAAACAATGTATGTGTAAAACAAATCAGAACCTATGTAAAATGAATCATCCGGTTCAAAGTATGCGTATAAATCCGGGCGGTCCTTTTCGATGATTTTACGGGCCAAAAGCATACCGCAAGCTTTACCTCCAATCATTCCGCTTCCAACCAAACGATTATATATGCTGATGTAATCCTCATAATCAAAGTACTGCTTGATCTTTTGGGCTACCTTGTCATCCTTCGCCATCATCATGGAGCACATCAAATCGCACTTATCTGAAACATCAACCCCATTTTGATGCAACAATTCGGTTGCAGTGAAGAATCTCTCCCAACTGTCGGTATTCTGCTCGTTGTGATAAGCGGAAGTGGAATTGATTACCTGATAGAATTTGGAAACTTCCATTCCATCCGTTAATGTTGTGACTTCGCCAGTTTCAGGATTGTATTTATGGCCTAAAAACATTGTCTGCGAATATCTGTTCCAGACTTTTAGGGGATGTATATAAACATCTGACTTGTTAGAGTAGATATCGAGGAACAGTTGGGTGGTTTCCCTTATTTTTGCAATTGCTTCAAAGGAATGTTTTCCACGAATGACCGGGAAAAATGCTACCGTATCCAGTATGAATAAATAAGGACATGTTACTCTGAAGAAATTGCCCATCATTAGATCTGTTGACCATGCAGACTGCAAATCGGAAAGACAATCGAAAACGTAAAATGCATCAAAACCTTCTTTGGTGATAATATTGTGGACTTCCAGGGTAAATGATTCAAACTGTTCCATCGGGTCGACTTTATAAATTTTAATCCCGTTTCGCTCAATCATTGCAAATTCGCTTTCAGGATTTTCTCGCTCCTTTTCAAGTTCCGCAAGGTCATCATCAGTCATTGGGATTAATGGTTCGTGCTGACCGAAGTTGATGTAAATAAGATTTCTGTTATCTTCAAGTGCCTGTTTTACATAGGGGTTTACGAAATAGGAAAATTCCGTTAAGTTAGAAACTTGCCAAACAACATTATCCCCTAAGCGAATGTTGTCCAAAGTTTCGTCCAACTCATCGATACCTGATTTTATTCTTTCAAAAGCCGCCATAAAAATTCCTCATTTATTCAGATTTAAGTCAAATTTAAGTTCTATTTTGAAAATATATTCAATTAAATATATAAATATAGTGAATAACATTTAAAACGTCGGCAAAATGACTTCCGAGGCATTATGGCATTCAAAATGAAAAATTGTATTTAATACAAACAACATACTAACATCATAATTTAAAGGTGAACATATGGAAGCAGAATACTTAACCGTATCTCAAGTCAATGCCTACATCAACAAAAAGCTGAAATATGACCCTGAACTGAAAAACATTCATGTGAAAGGCGAGATATCCAATATCAACATCTATAGAAGCGGACATATCTATTTCACACTAAAAGACGAGTCCTCTCAAATCTCGGCAGTGATGTTCAAAGGCATGAGGAGATTCCTGAACTTCGAACCTAAAGATGGCATGAAAGTAATCGTCAAAGGTAAAGTAGAAGTTTACGAAAAAAATGGAAAATACCAATTATACGCCGCCCGAATTACTGAAGACGGAATCGGGGCACTATACGAAGCTTATGAGAAATTAAAGAATAATCTCCAAAAAGAAGGCTTGTTTGACGATGAGCACAAAAAGGAAATACCAAAATATCCCAAAAAGATTGGAGTCGTTACGGCAGAAACCGGAGCTGCAATAAGGGACATAATAACAACAATCAAAAATAGATATCCATATTGTGAAATACTGGTCTTTTCAACACTTGTTCAGGGAAATCAGGCAGCGCCCCAAATTGTACGACAAATAAAACATGCACAACAATATGACATCAATACCCTCATTGTTGGACGTGGAGGAGGAAGCATAGAAGATTTATGGCCATTTAATGAGGAAATCGTTGCAAGGGCAATTTATGACTGCAGAATTCCGACAATAAGTGCAGTGGGACACGAAGTCGACCATACAATAGCCGATTTTGTAGCGGACAAAAGAGCACCTACCCCAACAGGAGCTGCAGCAATTGCCGTGCCTGACATTAGGGAAGTTGAATTGAAATTGAATCAATTAACCGATAGATTAAATAAAAATATTGGTGACATGATTAGTCAAAACAGAATGAAATTAGATAATATTTCTCAAAAGCAAATATTCAAAAATCCCGAATCGATTTATGAGATAAAAGGGATGAATCTAGACACTATTGTAAATAAGCTAGAGTTTACCTCTAAAAAAATAATATTGGAAAACAGGAATAAACTGTTCCGGCTCGAGAATAAAAATATCCTAAAAAATCCAGAAGAGATACTTAGAATAAAAAAAGAAGCATATTTGAAAAACATTAACAAATTAGAAGTTCTAAATCCTCTTTTAACATTGAAAAGAGGATATACTCTAACAAAAATAGAAGGAAAAGTAATATCTTCAGCAAAAGATGTGAAATCCGGAGATGAACTTGACGTTGAATTTGATGACGGAACAATAAACACCAGGGTGATATGAATGGAAAACTTAAGTTTTGAAGAAAGCTTAGAAAGATTAGAAGAAATTGTGAAGAAATTAGAAAACGGCGATGTGCCATTGGATGATGCAATTGATGAATTCGAAAAAGCAATGCAATTAGTCAAGGTATGCAATCAGAAATTATCAACTGCAGAAGAATCAATTGCTAAAATCGTTCAGGACAATGGGGAAATAGAAGACTTTAATGTCAAATAAACAAAATAGGCGATTGTTTAACCTAATATAATAATATTCCAGAATGGATAGGTAATTGAATACTATATTACTTCACCTAACCGCCCAATGTAATGTAGACTATTTATTTTTCCTTGACCATGCCCCGGAAATAATTGCAACACAGGCAATGATTGTTATGCAAATCCAAAATATATCGCTCATATTATTATCCTCCCTAATGATAATTAATACTTATTATATTGAAAGGAATATTTAAATTATATTATTAATGAATTTTTCCGCAAATTCTATCGAATCTGATTAAATGGTCCCATAATAATAGAATATTCTGAATCAATCAAAATAGCTTATCCAATATTCCAATAACTTTCTAATCGGAAAACTTTTGCAATTCTTGACAATTCTATTTGCTAAAACCAGAGCATTTTCCTTTTTAATCAAGCCGCAATCAACCTCATCAATCAAATTCAGAACAGAAGTGGCAATAGCAACATTATCCTGTTTTTTCATGTCCTTCTGCAATAGCTTAATGAATTCCTCTTTATCATAATCCAGATTATCATAAAACTCATTAATGTCTAAAGTGAATCTATTCAACCTGACCAGAACATTTGATTGTGACCTGGAAGAGATCCAAACCTGCTTTTTAATTGCCTTCTTTACTGATTCGATTACTGCACCGGCTATCAGCTCACCTAATTTTGAATGCTTGCCTGCATTCGTTAATGCATCATCAGATTCCAAATTAGAAAAAACGCATAACCCATCTGTTCCTGTCCCTGTTGCATAACCGTTGGAATACTGTGATGGAATTTTTAAGTCGTTTAATGCGACCGTTTTTGCTTCGGTAGCGGTCATGAATGCTTCAAGCAACGTTTCATGACCTAAATTAGCATTGATTAGAATAATCGTATTTATTGTTCCGAATTTCCCATTTTCTTCAAAAAATGATGCTGGATCGCCTGCTTTTACTGCATTGGTCCTGACTCCTGCAGTCGTAATGGCCACAACCTCCAGATTTCTGTAGGTTTTGGTTACAATACTTGCATGATTCATCTTGGCAAGAGTAATCAAACCGGTGGTGTAGTTTGAGTCAATATTTAATGACCAGCATAGCTGATTTAAATAATCGCCGACATCATGATTTTCCAGATAATCAATGTTTTCCTGTGACAAATGATGATTGAAAACGCTTTTGAAATTTGAAGAGAATCCTCCATTTAGTTTGGAAGTGGAGATTCCATTGCGTTTAACATTAAACTTAACAAAAATAGTGTCCTTCAAGTAATATACTTCATCATTTAGTGAAGTTATAAAAAAGAGTCTGTCTTTCATAAAAATAAAAAAAAGAAAAGAAATTATAAAAATTTCTTTATATTTACATCATTGGAGGCATTCCTCCGCCCATTGCAGCAGGGTCCATACCCATGTCTTCAGGGCCTTTAGTAGATGCAATTACATCATCAATTCTTAAAATCATTTCAGCTGCTTCAGATGCAGATTGGATAGCTTGTTTTTTGACACGTTTAGGTTCGATTACACCAGCTTCTTTCATGTCTGCAACTTCACCAGAGAATACATCTAATCCCATGTAGAAAGAGTCTTCTTGTGCTGCTCTTAAATCTACCAAGGAGTCAATGCTGTCTAAACCTGCGTTTTCAGCTAAGGTTTTTGGTACGATTTCTAAAGCTTCTGCAAATGCGTTTACAGCTAATTGTTCTCTTCCAGAAATAGATTCTGCGTAGTCTTTGAGTTTTTTAGCCATTGCAATTTCAGGAGCTCCTCCACCAGCAACGACTTTGTCGTCTTCTACAGTAGCTGCAACTACACCGATAGCGTCTTCGATTGCTCTTACGATTTCATCCACGATGTGTTTGGTACTGCCTCTTACGAATAAGGTTACTGATTTTGCACCGCTGCATTCTTCAACAAAGATCATGTCTTCACCGGAGATTTTTCTTTCTTCTACAACTCCAGCAATACCTAAATCTTCTTCAGTTAAGTCATCTAAGTTAGTGATGACGTTTGCTCCAGTAGCTCTGGATAATTTTTGAATGTCAGATTTTTTAACTCTTCTTACAGCTAAAACACCAGCTTTGGATAAGTAATGTTGTGCTAAGTCATCAATACCTTTTTGTGCGAACAATACGTTTGCGCCAGCACCGACAATTTTATCCACCATGTCTTTGACCATTTTTTCTTCTTGTTCGATGAAAGCTTGCATTTGAGCAGGGTCAGTGATAGTGATTTCAGCATCCATTTCAGTTTCTTTAACTTCTAATGGAGTGTTGATTAATGCGATTTTAGCATCTTTGATTTCAGATGGCATGCCTGGGTGTACTCTTTCTTTGTCTACGATTACACCTTCAACTAAGTTGGATTCTTCAACAACAGCTCCATCTTTTTTCTCGATTTTAATGTTGTCGATGTCTACACCATCATCATCTGCTACTGCTTCTACAGCATCAACGATTAATTTTGCTAATGGTTCACGTGCTGCTTCGGTTCCTTTTCCAGTCATAGCAGTCATAGCTACTTTCAATAATACTTCAGAATCAACATCTTCGATTGCGATTTCATCTAAGATTTCTTGTGCTTTTTCAGCTGCTTTTCTGTATCCCATAGCTATGATGGTTGGGTGAATGTCAGAGTCAAGTAATGTTTCGGATTTTTTCAATAATTCACCAGCGATAATTACTGCAGTGGTGGTTCCGTCTCCGACTTCGTCTTCTTGGGTTTTTGCCACTTCTACAAGCATTTTTGCTGCTGGGTGTTCAATATCCATTTCTTTTAAGATTGTAACTCCGTCATTAGTTACAACAATGTCACCAAGTCCGTCGACTAACATTTTGTCCATTCCTTTAGGACCTAAAGTAGTTCTTACAGTTTCAGCTAATACTTTACCAGCTAAAATGTTATTTCTTTGTGCATCTCTTCCGACAGACCTGTTAGTACCTTCCGGTAAAATAAAAATTGGTTGTCCTTGTGCCATTAATAATCACCTTTTTTTAATTTTCAAATAATTAGATCAGTTTATAATATCAACATGAGAAAATAAGTTATAGTGTTGACTAAACCTTTCTACTTATTACATGAGTTTAAGGTTATATAAATACTTTATGGTATAAAGTAAATTAAAGTAAGAAAAAGAAATTACCGAGAAGAGGGGCTGAAAAAACCATCACAATAATGGCATTTTCACTTGATTATATTAGTGGAATAAAATTAAAACATCGAAATTATCATTGGAAACTTACATTATATTAAAAGCAAACTAAAAAAATAATAAGATTGATGATGATATATAGATGCACTGGAAAAAAATTAAAAATAAAAAAAGTTTTTGAGAAATTAATCTCAAAATATAGACTCAGAATAACCCCATTAAAGGAATTGAATGTAGGTAAGATTACCTACGTTGTTGTTTTTTCTCTAATCTGAAAGGTGGTGTCCTTTCAATAGTATCATAAGCTTCTTGTTCATCTTGAAGTTCATTAAAGAAAGCATTAATTTCTTCCAATCTTTTAATTTTGTCATTTTTCCTATTCAATTCATTTTGAAGGTTAAGATATTCTTCACGAGGGATAGTTTGCTGTTTTAAATATCTAAGTTCATTTTCTTTTGAATTGAATTCGGATTGAAGGGAAAGGAATTCTTCACGAGGGACAGTTTTCTGTTGTAAATATTCAATTTGAGTATTTTTTGATGCCAATTCATTTTCCAATCTATTTTGAAGGGAAATGTATTCATCTTTAGGGATAGTCTGTTCTTTTAGAGTATTAATTTGATTATCCAAATTAACCATTTCAGTTTCGAATTGGGTCTGGAGATTATTATAATCTTCTTTAGGGATAGTTTGTTCTTTTAGATTGGTAATCTCACTGTTCATTTCATTGATTTTTGCTTCGAACTGATTTTGAAGATCCAAATACTCTTCTTTAGGAATAGTCTGTTCTCTTAAAACATCAATCTGAGTGTCTCTTTGAGATATCTCATTATCTTTTAAAACAAGTTCATTATTCTTAAGCTCAATTTGTTTTTCAAGCTCCATAATTTGAGTTTTAGACTCGACATTATTTTCCAATTTGATTACTTTGATTTTATAATCATCGATGGTTCTTGAAAGCACATTGATTTGAGCATCTCTCTCAGCGACACTTTTATAGGATTCGTTTAATCTTTCGTTGACATCTGCCAATTCCTTTTTCTTATATTCTCTTAATTGATCAGCAAAATATTCTTTAATTTCATCAAGGGAATTATTAACATAATCCAGTTCGTAGATTCTATCCTCTTGATTTTTGATTAAACTGTCCTTTTCCTCTAATTGTCTTTTTAGAAGATTTATTTCATCTTCTGCTTTGAATTTAATAACAGAAACTTCTTTTTCTTTATCTACAATGTCTTTTTCGAGTTCTCGAATCCTTTGGGGAGTGTTATCGTTACATCGCTCCACTTCAAGTTCAGTTAAATCTAATTTTAACTTATTAAGCTCTAATAGGCAAGACCGAATTAAAGATTGTAGAGTATCTTTTTCAGCATCAATTCCTATTTCCATTCTATCCCTTAGTTTAAATTTTATCCCAATATCGTATTCAAATTATTGTATATTTATGAATTTGAAAACTCCGATATATTGTACAATATAATTCCTTGCTATAAATTATTTATTTTATACTATTTAAATTAAACCCTTAAACTATCCTAAAAATGAAAATAAAAACAATAAGAAAAAAGATAGAAAAAACAAAAAAAATTAAAAAAAATAAGAAAAATAAATTGATAAAATTAGAGTATTTTATCATTAATTAATTCAGCATTCAATATTGAAGCTCCTGCAGCTCCACGAATAGTATTATGTCCAACAAGAACATATTTAAAACTATTATCAAATGCTTGGTCCTTTCTCAACCTACCAACAGTAACAGCCATACCATTACCTGCATTTCTGTCCATTCTTGGTTGAGGACGGTCATCTTCTTCTTTGACAATGACTGGATTTTCAGGAGCAGAATACAAATTTAATTCTTGTGGCAATCCTTTGAAATTTACCATACTATCTTTAACATCCGCAATGTCAAAGTCATCATCTAACTCCACAAATACCGCTTCAGTATGACCATCAATTACAGGCACCCTATGACATGATGCACTTAAACTGAAATCTGCATCAATTACATCAGTCCCATCAAAAGAACCTAACAGATAGAGGGATTCAGTTTCCATTTTTTCTTCTTCCTGACCAATATATGGAACAAGATTATCCACAATAGCCATTGATGGAACGCCATTATAACCTGCACCAGACACAGCTTGCATGGTTGAAACTCTAACAGATTTTAAATCAAAATTATCCACTAATGGTTTCAATGTCAAAGCTAAAGCAATAGTTGAACAGTTAGGGTTGGTGACAATGAATCCATCCCAATTATTTTCCTTTTGTTGAGCATCAATCATGTCTAAACACTTAGGATTGACTTCAGGAATCACCAATGGAATATTTTTCTTCATCCTATGTGCGCTAGCATTACTTGCAACAACATACTCTTTAGCGAAATCTTTTTCGACTTTTAGAGCGAAATCAGCTGGGAGAGATGAAAATACAATATCCACATCGTTATCCATTGCATCGGGATTAGTTTCTACAACCTTAATATCCTTAACGGATTCTGGCATCTCTTCATTCATATACCAAGTTGTAGCATCCTCATATCTTTTTCCAGCAGAACGAGAAGACGCTGCTAAAGCTGTAATTTCAAAATCCGGATGGTTTTCAAGTAATTGGATAAATCTTTGACCTACCATCCCAGTTGCACCGAGTACTCCAACATTTACCATATAACTCACCTATTCTAATCCTAAAACATCATTCATACTACTTACAATACCTTTTTCAGCAGATGGAATGTATCTAATAGCTCTAATTACACCAGCAATAAATACTTCCCTAGTATGGGCCTGGTGTTTAACTTCCAATCTTTCACCATCACCGACAAACATTACGGTGTGGTCTCCAACAATGTCTCCACCACGGATTGCATGAACACCGATTTCATCAGGAGTTCTTTTACCAACCAATCCTTGTCTACCGTAGACTCCAACTTCATCAGTATCACGGCCAAGCTCTTCAGCTATTACTTCAAAAGCAGTCATGGCAGTTCCTGATGGAGCATCCTTTTTCTGATTGTGATGAGCTTCAATAATCTCAATATCATAATCGTATAAAAGCGGAGCTAATTTCTTTAAAGTATTGAAAAATACATTAACTCCAATAGACATGTTTGATGAAATTACCGCAGGGACATTATTGTCTTTAACGTTTTTAATGTTTTCCGCCATCTGATCATCGCTAAATCCAGTAGTTCCAACAACAACACCTACGCCACATGAGGTAGCCACTTTGATGGTGTCAACTGCGGCATGAGCGATTGTGAAATCAACCAATACATCAGCACCGGAAGCTTTTAAAGCCTTTTCCAAATCTTCAGATCCAACAATTTCAACGCCAAGTTCATCAATTCCGGCCTGAAGACCGGCGTCTTTACCCGCAAGAGGAGTGTTTGGCATTTCAATAGCTGCAACTACTTCCATGTCGTCTTGTTCTGTAATTTTTCTAATAATACCAGAGCCCATTCTACCTGCAGCTCCAGTGACTGCTACTTTAATCATAATAATACCAACTTAAATTAAATCAGAATCTTTTAACGCTTTTTTAAGAACTTCTAAGTTTTCTTCTTTCATTTCACATAATGGTTGTCTGAGAGGTCCTGCAGGAAGTCCCATCAGATTCATTGCAGTTTTTACAGGGACAGGATTGCTTTCTATAAACAGGGCCCTTATAATATCGAGCATCTCATAGTGAAGTTCGAATGCTCTTGTATAATCATCATTTAAAATACTGTTAACCATTAGGGACATTCTTTTTGCATCAATATTTGCAGATGCACTGATTACACCAGTTCCGCCAACAGCCATTATCGGCAATGTTAATGAGTCTTCACCGGAAAGGATGTTGAAGTCATCCTCAAGATTTTCACGGGAAAGTGCCTGGTAAATATCAGATACCTTATCAACGCTACCGCTAGCCTCTTTAATAGCTTCGACACCATCAACTTTAGCCAATTCGACTGCAGTTTCTACTGCAATGTCAGAGCCGGTACGTGATGGAACGTTGTATGCTATGAGAGGAATATCACATTTCTCAGCAATTGTGCTGTAATGTTCCACTAATGCGTGCTGTTGCGGTTTATTGTAATATGGAGTGATTAACAATGCAGCATCAGCACCAGCATCAACGGAAAATTTAGTCAAGGACAATGCTTCTGATGTGGCATTGCTGCCTGTTCCGGCAATAGTCTGGACTCTGCCATCAACTTCATCGACTAAAATTTCAATTATCCTTTGATGCTCATCATGAGAAATAGTGGCTGATTCGCCCGTGGTTCCTGCACCAACTAAACCGTCAACACCTTGATCAATTAAATAATTAATGTTTGACCTAAAACCTTCTTCATCGATATTTTTTTCTTTATCAAATGGAGTTACCATTGCAACGTAAGTTCCTTCAAATTTCATTCTAAAACCTCATTAACTAATTTGCATGCTCTTTTACCATCTTTCCAATCAACAAATAATACGACTGCTGTTTGAGAGGAAGTAATTTCAACTATATTAATGTTATTTTTTCTAAGTGGTTCGGTAATGCCTGAGATAATACCTGGAGTTTCAATAATGTCAGGACTGACCAAAGTAATCATTGCTGTGTCTCTACCTAAAGAGAGAGAACTTAATACTTCAGTTTCAACCACTAAATTATGTAAAATATGATATGCCTGTTCTGCATCCTTCTTATTAACAAATGTTGTGATTGAATTTTGACCTGCAGAAATTCCAAAAATATTAATATCATTTTTAGCAAGACAACCGGTTAAATCGGCCAGCAGCCCTACTTTTTTAAGCATTGCTTCTCCAACAAGAACAATAAGTGAAATAGGATCCTTGTAAAGGGATACGGATTTTAAAATATCTCCTTCAAAGGGTCCGGTAATACGGGTACCCTTAGCTTTTAAATCGCCATGAGCGAAATTGATAATTTTTGCACTGATTAATGGATCTTTATATTTTAATGCATGGGGATGTAAGACTTGTGCACCATGAGTAGCTAAATCTCTCATTTCTTCAACTGTTATCTCCTCCAATAATTCCGCTTCCTCGATTTTATTAGGGTCAGTTGACATTACGCCATCTACATCAGTGACAATTACAACTTCATTTGCATTTAAACAATGTCCAATTAAAAATGCTGAAATATCACTTCCGCCTCTTCCTAAAGTGGTGATTTCTCCACTAGGTCCTTTTCCTAAAAATCCACAAATGACTGGAATAATACCTTGATTTACAAGACTTTCAATACCGTTGATTTTCTTGTTAGTTGTGTTAAAATCAATTTTAGCTTCAAGAGAATTAGAATCAGTTACAATCGGCCATAATTCATTATAAGGATCAATAAATTCGGATTTTACGCCTAAAGATTCAATAGTTGCTGAGAATAATCTAGCACTAGTTAATTCACCCATAGCCATAATCTCTGCCTTCTGCTTGTCTGTTAATCCAGTTCCAATTGCGTCATTGGATAGACCAATTAACTCGTCAGTAGTCTTGTTAACTGCAGAAACTACAACTACTACCTGATTGCCTTTCATATACTCATTTACAACGGACTGCGCCGCTTTTTTAATTCTGGAACCGTCTCCTACCGAGGTTCCACCGAATTTCGCTACTATTAAATCCATAAATTCACCTATTTCATAAAAACTATTAAAAGTTTCCCATATTTTTGAGTTTACAAAAATATTAATTTATATTTATATCTAATCATATTAATATACTTTAATTAAAATAATGCCTATTAAAATGAAAATACTGAAAAATTAAAATTAAAAAATTTATACAAAAAAAGAAATTTCCAAAAACAGATTAAAAAATTTTAATAAAAAAAAGTAGTAAGAAAATATGAAAAAAGCTTATTCTTGGGTTTGTTCAATCCTTACAAGCCTTGTAACATATCCTGCAATTTTATTTCTTAAATGTTTAGTACTTACAGTAGAGTATTCTTGTACTAATTTTTTATTTTCCTCAAAATCAGTGGTGAAAACTCCTTTGTGAGTTTCAATAAGTTCTTTTGCTAAACGTTTAACAAATGAAGTTCTAATATTGCCCATCAACATTCCTCCTTAAAATTTTTTCTTGCTCATTTTTATTTAAAATAGTCAGCATGTCCACTATTTGATCAATAATATCAACATCAAGACCCAATTCTCTACAAAGAGTATCTATTTTCTCATGAACTATATCCTCCCTACTTTCATCAAAAATAGGCATACCGAGATACTCTTTAGAAAGTGCAATATCTTGTGCTAAAGCTGTTCTTTGATAAATCAAATCAAATAATTCATTATCAATTTCATCAATGCGATTTCGGGATTTTTCGAGAAGTTCCTCAGCTTCCTGCTTATTGCTAATAGATTTAATCTCATAATCACTTGTCAAAAAATCACCAAATTGATAACAATGATAATAATATAATTTATTAGCATCATAGTATATAAACTATATGTTTCCAATCAAAGAATGGAACAATAATTTAAAAGTGATTTCATCATAGATAGCGATTTTGAAACTGACCCTGAAACTATAGTACCGCGAGGGGCTATAACTTCGCAAGTTACTGCTGGAATGCCTTTCAGACTAACAACATCCTCCAAAGCTCCAGGATATTCCACCCCTGCTTCATTGTATATCAAGCATTTTACATTGCTTTTTTTAGCAATATATTTTGCAATGGTTGCACTTTCGCCAGTCGGGTTATATGTTCCCATGGCAACATTCTTTCCGGGAACGCCTCCAGGCTTGGTGCAGTGGAAATCGCCATAAGCATCACATTTATATTTAACAATCAATTGCACTGTCTTATACGAGATTGTTCCTTTCACATTTGCATTCCTATTTAATTTAATATTATAATCTCTGACATTTTTTTCAGTGGCTTTTGGATGCATGAACGGCATTATGTAAACAGTTCCATTAATTGGATTGGATTCCAAATGTTTAATTAGTTTTAATGCTGCAATCTGTGAGGACAACTCATTTCCATGAACTCCTGCAGTGATGAAAACGACTTTTCCGTTTCCGCCCTGAAACTTAACGACAGGAGTTCCTGATTTTGCAAGATAAACCATTTTTCTAACTAAAGCAGAATCTGGAAGATTGGCTTTTATTTTTTTATTTTTAGTGACAACCCCACCGGAATTCCACTTATAATTTATATAGGAATAAGCGTTTTTGACTTTGAAATTCTTCTTGCCGGAAATTCCCCCAGAAGAATAAGTCACTGGATAATTTCCAGCGCTCAAGTTTAGGTATATCTTAGCTACACCACTAGAGTTTGTAAAAACATTGTAAACCTTGTTATTCACTTTAAATTTAACTGACTGGTTTTCTATTGCTTTTCCTTTCTTATCTAAAACCGTGACTTGGAATTTGGTTGGATTTCCATAGGTGGCTGTGACATCTTTTGCAGAAATTTTTGAAACCGCATTGTTGGTTTTTTTATCTGTTGAAGAACCGGATAAATTATAATAACTGCTTGAAGCTTTCAAATCATTGTCTGGAATTTCAATTGAACTGGAAACCGAATCGTTAGCTGCAGCTAATGTGGAATTGCATGAATCAGGATTTACATCACTGGCATTGACCGCCGATAGTGATATGACTAAAAAAAATAAAAAAATTATGAAGTAGTATCTCTTCATATTATCGAATTAAATTTCAATAAATGTTTCATCATGTTTAGAGAAATATTTACTGATTTTGTTGTCACTGTATTATGTGGAAGGACTACTTCACAAATTACGGCTGGAATGCCTTTTTTATTAACATTGTCCGCTAATGCACCAGGATATTCCTGACCTGCATATTTGTACAGCCGTTTATTTACATTACAATTTTTATAGATATACTCGGTTAGCGCTTCACAATCTTTTGCAGGGCTTCTTGATCCCATCACGATATTTTGACCCGGTGCTCCGCCAGGCTTTGTTGTGTGGAAATCCCCATATGAATCACATTTAAGTTTTACCACCATATTCACAATCTTATTAGAGACAGTTCCAGGATTAGCGGCTACACGATTGAAATCCTTATCTGTGAACCTAACCTTTTTGGAGATTGCTTTTACATTAACGAAAGGAATAATGTAAACAGTTCCGTTAATCGGATTCTCAGTCATATATTTAATCAATTTCATTGCAGCTACTTGGGAAGACAACTCATTACCGTGAACGCCTGCAGTCAAGAAGACAACTTTACCTGACCCTCCTTTAACTGTCAATAAAGGAATGCCTTTTTTGGTTGCCGCTAC
This sequence comes from Methanobrevibacter sp., assembly GCF_017409525.1. Lineage (NCBI taxonomy): Archaea > Methanobacteriati > Methanobacteriota > Methanobacteria > Methanobacteriales > Methanobacteriaceae > Methanobrevibacter > Methanobrevibacter sp. The sequence continues at coordinate 37,126 of NZ_JAFQSO010000007.1, forward strand.
AGCTTGTTTAACCCAGTAATTATTAGGCATGTACTTTTTGATTAGCGGCGCTTTAGTAACATCTCCCTTAAGGCCCCAATATAAAATTTTCATTGTGATTTTATTGGTGACAGTGTATTTGTTTTGACCGCGCATATCATCAAGAGAATAGCTAATCATGTATTTTCCAGAGTCATAATTCAGATACAAGGCAGCATAACCTTTAGCATCAGTTCGATTATTATATACTCTATCTCCAACTGTGAATTTCACATTAGCTCCTGAAATTGGATTTCCATCATTATCCAAGACCTTAATAGTGTATTTCGCCCAAGTACCGTATTTAACTTTTATGTCTCCAGAAGAAGTAATTTTATATGAATATAAAGTAATATTCCGTGTAACTGAAGCATTGCCGTATTCGATGAAAATTTGATAATCGCCTGCACCTAAACGAATAGGCAATTTACCCTTTCCATTTTCATCAGTGCTGATTGAATAAGCTATACTGTTAAGTATTACTGTAACGTCATCAACTGAAACCCCCTTACCATTTGAGTCCAGAAGTTTAAAGGTATAAACTGGGTTTGCATTATAATAACAAGCATAATCATCAGCTTGAATAGTTATATTTTGTGTGGAATTACCCTCAGTAGAATTACCCTCAGTCACATTACCAGAAGTAGAATTATCATCATTGAAATTACCCTCAGTCACATTACCAGAAGTAGAATTATCATCATTGAAATTACCCTCAGTCACATTACCAGAAGTAGAATTACCCCCAGTAGAATTATCATCTACATCAGTAGTTTCATTAGAATCAGAAATAATTGTGCTGATGTCACCATCATCACAGAAAATATCATCATTAGTACTTTCCATTACAGAATCAGTGAAATTATCTGATGCTGAAACAGATGAAATACTAACAAATAATATTAACATTAATATCATCAAACGTTTCATATCATCACACAACCTTTATTGTCAACATTTGTTTCTATAATTTTTCCATCATATTTACTCCAACATTCTTTAACATCATCAATTGACTCTTCATCAACGATTGCAACAAATGAAGAGCCAGTACCAGATAATCCGGAAGCAATAGCTCCTGATTGAAGGGCATCAACAGCTATTGTTGAATCAAATCCTAAAGTTGCGGAATAAATTAATCCATTTAAATTTAATGCTTTAAAATAATTTTTTTGCTTTGCAAATTCAAAAGCGGTTTCAACCAGAGGCGCTAACAATTTCATTCTTTCAGGGTCTGAATCACCTGATTTCGAATAGAAATTAGGCATATATACTAAAATAGGATGTTCTTCCATTTTTTCTTTTACAATGAACTCCCTGTTTTTATTATCGGTCACTACAACCCCTCCGAAATAGGAAGCTGTTGCATCATCAAAAGAGCCGGTTATTGTAACTCCCGCATCCAGCGATGCATCAATTGCCATGTTAATTGTTTCCAAATCATCAAGAGGAGCTAAATCAAATTCCTCGCTGATTATTGAAGATACAACTTTAACGATTGCATTAGATGAGGCGCTGCTGCTTGACAGTCCAGATGCCATCGGTAAACTAGATTGTGTTTTCAAATCAACTCCAAATTCATTTTTATCAATATTATAATGCTTGAACACCTTTTCGGCACACAAATGCATTAATCCAGTATCTGCTCCAACATCATTGGAGCAAGTAATCGAATTACTTGTTGATTTGGCAATGCATCTAATATCCAAACCAATGCCGAATGCTGAACCAAAGCCAGTTGCAATAGCATTAATGATTGTTGCCGAACCTGGAGACCTCACAGCTTTTTTCATTATTTAACCTCATCATAAGGAATATCCACTTTTGAAAATATCTTGGCCCTGCTTCTTGCATTTAATGATAAAGCCACCCTATACTCCTCATCATTAATTACCTTATCGATTGCGCTTGCAATTGAAGAAACTTTGTTAGGATTGATTAAAAGACCCACATCTTCATTAATAATTTCGGTTATTCCTCCCACATCACTACCGATTACAGGTTTACCGCATGCTAAAGCTTCAATTAAAACTATGCCAAAACTTTCAGAAAAGGAAGGTAGTACCAAAACATCACAACTAGGAATAATGTTTTCCACATCATTTCTAGACCCTGTGAATATCACATCACGGACGTTTTCGTCCTCAACTTTCTTGTTAAGCTTTTTATATAAAGGCCCATCACCTACAATGACCAGATAATAATCACTGTTTGCAATCTTTTTAGCTTCAATCAAAGACTCGACATTTTTCCTTCTAATCAGATTACCTACGAAAAGCACGATAGGCTTGTCGACCAATTTGTTTTCTTGTTTGAAAGAATCATTCTCCTTTAAAGAAAACTTATCAATGTCAACGGAGTTCCAACAAATTGAAGTTTTATCGGAAATGCCGGTAACACCAGTGGCAATAATTTCATGTTTTAAAGCATTGCTTACCGCAAAAACGCGATCTGCTTTTTTTAATACATTTTTAATAGTGGAACGCATCAATGGTTGTTTCTTGTATACTTCAAACATTTCAGATCCATGTGCAGTAACATAAGTTTTTATGTCATGCTCATTTCCAACTTCAACAGCAGCAGCTCCTGCAGGGAACAGGTAATGACCATGAATGATGTCAATGTCAACTTTTTCCAGAAGGTTTTCTAATGCTTTTTTAGCATTCTTTTTAAACATTAAACCTCTGACGCCGGGAATGTTTAGTCCTTTAGTTCCAATCACATGTATCCCATCAATATCTTCAATATTCTTATGGGGATATGTGATTACATAAACCTCATGTCCCTGCTTTACAAGTTCCTTTGATAAAGTATGAATATGAACACCTACACCACCCACATGAGGCGGGAACTGGCCAACCATAGCTATTTTCATAAATTAAAATCTCCACTAATTATATTATTATTTAGTGATGTTATTGTTTAAATAAATATCCGAAAATTAGAAAAATTCTTTAATAAAAAAAGTCAAGTTTAATGTCTTATGCAGAGAATAAATCTCGTAATATTTAACCAATATGTTCAAATCGTGAAAAAATTAACTCCACTGTCCTCACCCCTTGGAAAAATGGAAGAACCCCATAAACATAGGGGAAAAACTGAAGTGATTCTTAAATAAACACTACTTAAATTCATGTTTATCCACCCTCATTATTGATTACTTCTTATTTTGATAACATTAACATTATATCATAACTATATATGGATATTATAACGAAATATTATAATATAATTTGAATGTTAATTAATAACAAAATTTCTCGTGTTTTTAATTGGAATAATACTATTGCACAAAAAATACTTTAAAGCTTGAAGCGGAGGCCATATATTGAATTATTATCAAGATGTTAAATTTATATTGAATGTTGATGTTAATGAGAATTCAATAGAAAATGCCTTTAACAAGGCAAAAAACATTTTGAATTGGAGGATTGATGAAAATTCTAATGCAATCCTAATCGATGAGGAAGTCGATTATCAGATTAAGGATGTTTCCAATTTAAAAGAAACCTCTGTTGAGGAAATTATAGATTCATTTTTTGATTTTACATTTGATGATATTATTGATGTTCCACTTTACAGATTTCTAGTATTGAAAAACAATGAAAATTTTACAATTTTAGCAAACATCAACTCACTAATATTCGACTATTCCTCAATAAATGATTTCTATGAATTATTTGATAATTCTGAAAAATCTCCTCCAAAATTCAATCTGGATTCATATTATAAGGATGTTCAAGTTTACCTAAAATCTTCCGATTTTGAAAATGAATCCCGTTATTGGAAAAACTACGTCCTAAACTCTAGCAAGCATATCAAATTCTACAACATAAAACATGACCATTATAAGAGCCAAAAAATTAATCCTGATATGAATTCCGTTTCCAGATTCATTAAAAATCATGATTGTACTTTATTTGATTTTTATGGAAGCATATTCTCACTATACTTGTCCCGCATTGACAGACTGGACGGATGTTTATTAAAAACTATTGTCCCCCGAAAAACTGATTTACAGATATTTGATAAAAATACTCTTTTTAAAGTTGATGTAAATGACCATGATTCATTCGATGATTTGTTGGATGAATTCGAATCAGCTTTAAAAAATGCTGTTGATAATACTAAAGTTGATGTTGACAATTATTTGGGTGAAAATGTCTCTTATTATACAATTTATGATTTTTATGATTTAAATGAAAACATTAGTGTTTATAATGGAGAGGATTCAGCTTTAACATTGAACATTTATGAAAACTCATTGGAATTGCTTTACAATTCAGACCTGTTTTCAGATGAATATATTGGGCGTATGGCAAAAAATATTGAAAGTTTGATTGATAATGTTTTAAATTCTCCTAATGCCGCAACAAGTGATATTGATATCCTTTCAGAGGATGAAAAAAAGTTACTTCTTGATTTTTATAAGGGAATTGAAGATGATATTGACAAAGAGTTTATACTCAGCAAATATTTCCGCCATATTGCAATCAGTAATCCAGATATTATTGCTGTTGATGACGGTGTTGATCGGATAAGCTATGGTGAGCTGGAAAAATCAAGCAATTCAATTGCAAATGATTTATTTGAGAATTACAATATTTCTTTAGGAAGTCATGTTGCTTTATTATTGCCTCGCAATTATCATTTTCTTGAATTGGTTTTAGCTTTAAATAAAATTGGAGCCACATTCGTCCCAATAGATCTTACATATCCGATTAAACGTATTGAGCACATGTTGGAGATTTCTGAATCCGTGTGCATTGTCACTACTGAAGATATTGCAAATAAATCTGATTTTAATCTAAATGTGGTTTGCATTGAAGACTTAAATTATGATGATGATGCTGATGTTGATATAATCTCTAGAAGCGAGGATTTATTTTCTATAATGTTCACATCAGGAACTACAGGTCTTCCAAAGGGAGTGATGGTTTCCAATTATCAGATGGGTAGTTTAAGTATTGCTTTTAAACACCTCTTTTCTTTTTCATGTGGCGAGACTGCCGGATGTTATGTAAGTTTCAGTTTTATTGCATCATATATGGCTTATGTTGTATTGGCATTGGGGGGATGTGTCAGGATATTCAATGAAAATGAGCAGAAAAACAGCTTATTGATAATAGAAGCCCTTAAAGAAACACCAATGAATAATTTGATTTTACCTCCGACCATCGGCGTTCCTATTTATGACAATGAAGATTTGAAATTGGACTATCTTATTTTGGCAGGTGCAAAATTAAATGAACTAAGTAAACGGGACAGACATACCAAATTAGTTAATTTTTATGGCACAACAGAATTGATTTTAACAATTAGTAAAATTTATAATTTGAATGATGTTAAAGATAATCGTGTGCCCGTTGGTAAGCCTGTTGCTAACACATGGGTTTATGTTTTAGATGAAAATAGTAATATAATGCCTATTGGAGTTCCAGGAGAGTTATGTGTTTCCGGTGAAATTGTAAGTTCAGGATATTACAATAATCCTGAATTAACAAATCAATTTTTTGTAGACAATCCAATCGCTGACAGTGAAAGTAATGGAATAATGTATCGTACCGGAGATATAGGATTTTACAATCCGGAGGGAGAAATTGAAATTATTGGACGTGAAGACGATCAGTTGTCTGTCAGAGGTTTTCGTGTCGAATCAAATGAAATTCTTATCATAATGAAGAAATTTAAAGAAATTTCAGACGTTTATTTGGATGTTGATAATGACAACCTGATTGCATACTATACAACAAATGCCGAGTTGGACATAAATGAAGTTAAAGAAAATTTAGAAGATAATTTGCCTAGTTACATGATTCCTTCCCTTTTCATTGAATTGGATGAAATTCCATTAAATCTCAATGGAAAAATCGATAAATCTTCATTAAAAACAGCTTTAGATAATGATAACATTGAAATAACTGATGAAGTTATCAGCCATGTTGTTAATGCATTTAAAGAGGTTTTAAATATTGATTCTGTTTTCATTGATGATGATTTTGTTGGCAGAGGGGGCAATTCATTGTCTGCAATGAAATTACAATTATTATTGAAAGAAAAATTGGGCGTTAATTTATCCTCAAATGAAATAATAAGTCTTTCCACACCAAAAGACATCAGCAATCATATTAAATATAATATGAATATTCATTCGGCTCTTTATGAAGACAAATATCTGTTTGATGAACCATGTCCTCTATCAGAATCACAATTAAACGTTTATCTTGATGAAAGTGTAAATGATATGGGCACAGCATACAACAATCCATTTAAAATAAAGTTAAAAGACAATTATTCCGTTAGTGAACTTAAAAATGCATTAATTAAATTGTTTGAAGTATTTCCTATTTTAAAAGCTCGTGTCTTTAGCGATGATGGAATTCTGTCCTTTGCATTTGATGCAGAACCTGAAATTAATGAAGGACATCTGAATGACATTAACTCTTTTGTCAAATCCTTTGAATTCGACAAATATTTATCCAGATTTTTAATTGTTGAAAATAAGCAATCTGTTATATTATGCGCTGATTTCCATCATTTGATTTTTGACGGCACATCATTGAACATCTTACTAGATGTCCTGTTTTCGATTTTGAATGGAGAAGATGTTGATTTTGTTGATTATGGGGTGTTAAAACAGGTTTTATTTGAAGAAAATATCGATTCAAATTATATGGATAATGCCCATGAATTCTTTGATGAAATGCTGGCTGATAATGATGAGGTTTATGATTTACTGCCTTCTCTAAAAAGCAGTGAAGATGAATTTGAATTGGTAGATACAATAGAGCTGGATGCGGAATATTTAAATTCATTCTTACAAAAGCATTCCATTACACATAATCAGTTCTTCGCTAGCGTTTTTGCATATGCCTTATCAAGATTCAGCGGTTCGAATAAGGTTCTTTTCAATATTATAGATGACGGCAGAGGCAATATTGATTTGTCAGAGTCTGTAGGAATGTTCGTTAAAACATTGCCCGTCCTATTGGACTGCACAAATCAGAATGTTGATTCTTTTTTAGATTATTCTTCCACTTTGATTAATTCTGTAATGAAATATGATTTGTATCCTTTCCGTCTTTTGGCTAGTGAATATGATTTAAATTCAAATATCTTATTCCAATATTCCCATGATCTTTTTAATGACATGCTAAATAAAGAAGATTCAAAATATGGTATTGAAGAATTGGAACATGATTTGAATGCAGATTTATCTTTATCTATTTTCAACGCTGGCGAAGATAGATTAATGATTAGGACTTTATATTCATCATTATATTCTAAAGATTTCATTGAGCATTTTGTTGAATCTTATAAGCTAATTCTGCAGGATATAATTGAAGTTGAAGAATTAAAAGACATCAATTATACTGCAGGTGTTGATTTTGAGCTTTTAGACAGTTATAATCAGACTGGACATTCCTTGATTTATGAGGATATTTTGGATGCTTTTAATGACAATCTTGCCAAATATCCTAAAAACAATCTTGTAAGTTACAATGATAATGTTTACAGTTATGATGAAGGCGCTTTCATAGCCGATAAGATAGCCGACAGTTTAAGAAGTTTTGGTGTTGGAAAAGGGGAAAATGTCGCATTTTTAGTTGAAAGATCTGAATTATACATTTTCAGCATTTTAGGTATTCTGTCTGCCGGAGCGGTTTATGTTCCTTTGGATGATAGTTTGCCTGATGAGCGTTTAAGTTTTATGTTGAGGGATACTAACTCTAAGGTTGTTATTGTTAGTGATGAAACTAGTGAACGTGCATTTAATTTGGGTGGTAATTGTATTACTTTAAATATTTCTGAGATTGTCAATGATGAAATTGGTATATTGTCTTGTTTGCCTGTTGTTTATAGTGATTTAGCTTGTATTTTATACACTAGTGGTACTACTGGCGTTCCTAAAGGTGTAAAAATTACCCGCAAATCTGTAATTAATTTATCAAATTATTTTGCTGAGGATTATCCTTTTGATAATTTAGATGTGTGTGGTTTGTATCCTTCCATTGGTTTTGATGCAGCTTCTCAATCAATATTCAAAACTATTTATGCAGGTGCTTCTCTGGTTATTATTCCAGATGACATTAAATTAGATATGATAAGGATGAATGATTATTTCTTAAAGTATAATGTCACATACTCTGCAATTCCTACTCAAGTAGCTAAACTTTTCATGCAAACTGTTGAGGATACTTCTTTAAAGAGTTTATCAATTGGTGGTGAAAAATTAGGTGAGTTTGAAAATCCTTTAAATCATATGTTAATTGATGAATTTGGACCTACTGAAGCATTTGCTTTTATCTCATCAATTGACAATTCTAAAAAAATTGATTCGTCCTCAGTAGGATTCCTAAATTACAATACAAAAACTTATATTTTAGATAATGAATTTAGACAAGTGCCAATTGGTGCTGTCGGTGAATTGTATTTGGCAGGTTATCAAATAGCTGATGGATATCTAAATCGTGAAGAAGAAAATATCAAATCATTTATTGAAAATCCATTTGATGATAGTGTTGATTATGGTGTTTTGTATCGTACTGGCGATATGGTGCGTTTATTGCCTGATGGGTCTTTGGGTCTTGTTGGTCGTCGTGACAGTCAAGTTAAAATCAGTGGAAATCGTGTAGAATTATCAGAAATTGAATCGGTAATTCGTGAAATTGATTATATTACGGATGTGACAGTTCAAACTATCAAACATATGGATAATTATGAATTGGTGGCTTATGTTGTAGCATCTGATGAATCTGATGATGAAACTCTAAAAGAGCATGTTCGTGATTATGTTGCTCAATTTAAACCAGGTTATATGATTCCTTCATTTGTTGTCCGTTTGGACAGTATCCCTCTTAATATCAATGGTAAAATCGATTATAGGCATCTGCCTGAAGTTGATTTGGACAGTTTGCGTGTGGAGTATGTTGCTCCAAATAATGAAATTGAAAAACAAATAGCCAATGCATTTGAGATTGTATTTAATCAAAAAGACATTGGATTAAACGATGACTTTGTTCGTCTTGGCGGAGATTCCATCACTGCCATTCGTGTTGTTTCACTCTTGGAGAAAAATGACATTAACTGTGGTGCTGGAGATATATTGAATTATAAAACTCCATATTTGATTGCTCAAAATGTTGGCAGCATAGAGAAAGTTGCATACGATGCAGTAGAGGGAATTATGGATTTGCTTCCTATTCAGGAGTATTTCTTTGATCAAATTAACGAGGATGAATTTTCACAACACTTTATCTTAAAATCCTCAGAAAAAATAGATATAAATACATTACAAGAATCTTTTGATGAATTATGCAATGTTCATGACATGCTTCGTACAAAATACAGCTATGATGAAAATGGAAAAGTAATACAGGAAATATTGCCCGTGAATACCCAAATCCGTGAAATAGGTGAACATAATATCACCGAGAATCTTGAAGAATCACTGAAAGCAATCTATATAAAATCATTCAAATCACTTAGCATAAAGAATAAGTTAATTGAAATCAATTTAATCCATCACAATAACGAATCCTACCTCATGTTCATCATCCATCATTTAATCATAGACGGAGTAAGCTGGAACATTCTAATCACAGATCTAACCCACATCTACACCAATTTAAAACAAGGAAAAGAAATTGAACTTTTAAGGCCGTATCCTTATAAAAATTGGGTGGAAGATGTTAGATATTTGGCTGAAAATATCAGTTATGAAGAAAAACAGCACTGGACAAAATTAAACCGACAAATTGATGATTCTACTATCAAAGGAGATAATAAACCATTTGCGTTAGATTTTGATGTGAATTATGATGCGGATAATCTTTTGATGTTGTCTGAAGAGGAATATTGGGCCTTAGCAATCGCAAGAGCATATAAAAAGACATATGGAAAAGAGTTAATATTAAACCGTGAGAGCCATGGCCGTGATGAGAGTATTGCAAAACTTAACAGAACAATAGGATGGTTCACAAGCCAATACCCAATACTAATCAACACAAACAACAAAAATGACAACATTTCCATAATGAACGATGTCTACAACATCAAAACAGCACTCAGAGACGTTAAAAATTTAGGTTTGAATTATTCCTCCTTAATCTACACAACAAAAGAATTAGAATTCAAGCACTGCCCAGTAACCTTCAATTTCCTAAGCAGCGAATTTGCATTCGAAAACGAACTATTTGAATCATACATTCCAAAATCGGCTTCTAATGAGGAAATAAACATTAAACAAGACCCTACCTCTTATGGTATCACATTCAATATTGCTCGCAATGCTGATTCGTATATGGTTAGTGGGGATTATGCAGATAATACTTACATAGGCAATGATTTCAATGTTTTCATTAAAAATATCGAATCTGAATTGAAATTCCTTGGCAATTATACATTCAAGGACAATAACATTGTTTGTTGTTTGTCTGAGTCTCAATTGGGCATTTATCTGGATGAAAAAGTGCATGAAAAAGATACTGCATATTCAGCACATGGAATTTTCGAATATGATGCCAAATATACGACTGAGAACATTAAAGATGCCATTCATGCTTTAATTAATAGGCATCCCATCTTAAAAGGCCGAATTTTAGACACTGAAAACCTGCCTCTTTTAATTTGTGACAGCTATCCAACAATTGAAATAATCAATACGACAGATTATTCAAATCTAATCAAAGCATTCGATTTAGATAAATTCTTAGCGCGTTTTTACATCTTAGATAATGAGCAAAAGAAATTTGTATTTTATGATATGCACCATATCATTAGTGATGCAACCAGCTGTACAATCATTAATAAAGAATTACGGCAAGCTTTATTGGGCAAATTAGATGATAATGTGGATTTGGGCTTTGCTTATGCCAGCCGAAATTCATTTGAATCCCACTACAATCATAAATATGAATCCTCTCAGAAATTCTTCCATGATGAATTTGCCGACATTGATGAAATCCAACATCTTTTAAGTGACCTTGATGGAGATAAAGGTAGTGTTAGTCTTCCTATTAGGGGCGTTCGTGATGATATTGAAACATTTACGGAAAATATTGGCATTAGTGTTGGCAGTTTATTGAATGCTGCATTTGCATATACATATTCACGTTTCATAGGTGGCAACAAGGTTTACTATAACTTTACTGAACATGGCCGGCATGAAGATTACTCACAAAATGCAATTGGAATGTTTGTGCGAACAATACCAATCATTGCAAATTGTGAAAATAAATCGATTAATGATTACTTGACCAATATGTCTGATTTAATCTTAAACTCAATGACAAACAGCATATATCCATTTAGATTGCTTGCAAAAGAATACAATTTAAGTATCGATGTTGCATTTGAGTATAATCATGATTTGAATGATTTCGATATTGGCAATGATTTGGTGGCAAGTGATGATGCTGACGGCATTAGCGATTTCTTATGTGTCGTCAATGACCTGGAAGACGGATTTGTCGTGACTGTAAGCCATTTAGATAAATTCAGCCAACATACAGCAAAACAATTCGTTAAAGCATTCAAAGAGGTGTTGGTCCAATTTTTAGAAAAAGAAAAACTAGAGGACATCAGTTATATCTCCAATGAAGACATTGAACTTTTAGACAGTTATAATAAAACACAATGTCCTTTAAAGTATTGTGATATTTTGGATGCATTCAATGACAATCTTGCCAGATACCCAAAAAACAGCCTGGTAACCTATAAAAATAATAGTTATACATATGATGAAAGTGCATTCATCGCCAATAAAATAGCAAACGATTTGAAGAAGATGGGCATTAATAAAAATGACAATGTTGCATTTTTAGTTGAGAGATCAGAATTATACCTGTTCACCATTTTAGGAATTCTATCCACCGGAGCAACATACGTTCCTTTGGATGATGCCCTTCCGGATGAACGCATAAAGTTCATGATGGATGATGCTGATGCTGAAGTTGTTATTGTCTGTGATGATACTTACAATCGTGCTAAAAATCTATCAGAGGAAAACAGACTTCTAAATATTTCAAACATTATCAAAGAAAATATTGGAACTTCTTCTAAGTTGGATGTTACTTATAGCGATTTGGCCTGTATCTTATACACCAGCGGCACTACAGGCATTCCTAAAGGAGTTAGAATAACACGCAAAGCTATTTTAAATCTTTCACAAACATACTGTGACACATATGATTTTGGTCGGAATGATGTTTATGCTTTATATTCAAATATCGGATTTGACGCCGGATCTCAAGCAATCCTTCAAACAACATATGCCGGAGCTTCTTTAACTGTAATTCCTGAGGATATTAAATTTAATATTACTAAGTTGAATGAACATTTCATTAAACAGAATGTTACCCATACTTTTATTTCCACACAGGTCGCTAAACTGTTCATGGAGCAAATTGACAATACCTCATTAAGGATTTTATCAGTAGGCGGTGAGAAGTTAGGTAAATTCGAAAGTCCAAAAGATTATCGTTTAATTGATGCATACGGTCCAACCGAAACATTTGCATTCATATCTTCTATCGACAATGACGATAAAAAGGATGGGTCTTCAGCAGGCATGCTAAACGAAAATACTCGCGCGTATATTTTGGATGATAATTTCAGACGTGTTCCTGTCGGTGCTGTTGGTGAATTATGCTTAGCAGGTTACCAAATTGCCGACGGATACCTAAACCGCCCAGAAGAAAACGCCAAAGCATTCATCAACAATCCATTTGATGATAAAGAAGGCTACAGCATATTGTATCGCACGGGAGATATGGTTCGGTTATTGCCTGATGGGTCATTGGGCATTGTTGGCCGTCGTGACAGCCAAGTTAAAATCAGAGGAAACCGTGTGGAACTGACAGAGGTTGAATCTGCAATAAGAGACATGGATTATATTAAAGATGTTACAGTCCAAATCACTTCAAATAATGGAAATAATGAATTAATTGCCTATATTGTACTGTCTGACGGTTTTTACGGAGATGACATTGATAATTCTGTTCGCGAATTCGTATCCAAATGCAAACCGAATTATATGGTTCCGTCATATGTAATAACATTGTATGAAATTCCTTTAAATGTAAACGGCAAAGTTGATAAGCGTGCTTTGCCCGATGTTGACATAGATAGTTTACGTGATAAATATGTCGCACCAAGAAACAAAAATGAAAAAGAAATTGTCGAAGCCTTTAAAAAAGCATTAAATTTAGAAAAAGTCAGTATATATGATGATTTCATTCGTTTAGGTGGAGATTCATTGACTGCAACTAAGTTATCATCCTATGTTAAGTCTGATGATGTCACTATGGCGGATATCTTCACTTTCCGCACTCCCGAGGCAATTGCAAAGAATATCTCTGAATACTCATTTGATTTGGATATTTATTCTTTAGAAGATGGTTGTCCTTTGAATTCTGCGCAAAGTGATGTAATTGCAGATATAATAGGTTATAATAAATCGGATGCTTATCATGTAATAAGTTATATTCCTATCTCTAAGAAATATGATCTTGAAAAAATACTTAGTTCATTAGATGAGATGTTAAATATGCATCCGGTTTTAAGCATGCGCTTGAGTGAGCGGCATGATGAAAGTGATACTGATGTATCTAATCGAGATGCGCTTAATGATTTAATGAGAACTGCTAAAAAATTCGGAACCAAAAAATTCCTGAACATTATCAACGGATATGGAATAAAAGATATTTGCGGTCTTTACAATATGCTTAGAACCCTTATAAGGTTGTTTAAAGGAGAGTATCCGTATTTAGTGAAAGGAAATAAACCCCCAATTTCAGTGGAATCCAAATTTGATAGGGATGTTTTAATTGATTTCCTTTCTGAAAGTTTCGATATCTATGATTGTTTATCTAAGTTCATGATTATTGAATCTGAGGATTCCTATTATTTATTTTGTGTGGTTCATCATCTCATTTTTGATGCAGTTTCAGCAGGAGTATTCAAAAGTGATTTCATGACGCTTCTTGACGGAGGAAGCATCGATTTTGATGACGGATTTTTAAAGGCATCTGCTTTTACTCATCAAATGAAAAGAACCGGAAAATTCAATGAAGCAAGGGAATTTTATCACAATATTCTGTCAAATCTTGATGATGTAGACTTTTTACTGGAAGATAATCCTTCAGCTGAAGGTTATAATATGTCAACATATGATTTGGATTTTGATAAAAAGGCATTCAAATCCTTTTTAAATAATGCTGGAATTAGTGAATACGTATTATTTATCGCTGTATTTTCTTATGCATTGTCCCAATTTGTAAATGGTGATAAAGCCCAATTTATAATGAATGAAAATGGACGTGACAGATTCAACGAGAAATTCATATCCATGACCTCCAACCTGGTGCCGGTAGTTATAGACTGCAAAGATCAAAGCATCAATTCATTTATTAGAGATGCCGCAGATACTGTTTACAAATCATTGAGATATAGCTATTATCCAACTTTCCTGCTTTATCCGAAATACGACTTTGAAAGAGATATAGCATTCCAATTTGTACCCAACTGGATTGCAGACGATTTTGATAGTTTTGAGAATATTGATGATATGGGTGCAGGAGAAATTATTAATCAAGTCCTTAATGATTTCAATGATTTTGTAACGGAATTATTTGTTCAAGTTCACCAAAACGGTGATGATTACAGGTTAATTATCTCACATTCAAACAAATATTCCCAAAAGATGATTAATGACTTCAAAGACACTTACACATCAATTTTATCAAATATTATTAATGCATCCATGTCCTCTGATTTAAGCAGCACTTTGAAATAGGATTATGATGTCTGAAATTTTTAGTTTTTCTGAAAGTTATTGAATGGCTGTTTTTAAGTTGAACCACCTCACCTATAGAGGTCAAAGATTCCAAGATTTAATGATAATTAAGTATTTTCCGGGCAATTTTCGGTAAATTCCAACCTATTGAAATCAATGAACTCTAAACAGTATGAGAAGTCAGAATAAATGTTAAAATGTAGTGGTGGTTGAAATAAAACACACATCGGGTAATTTTTATATTTGAAAAAAATAATAATTTATTAAGCATAATCTCAAGGATATGATTTTGAAAAGTTTTTTCATTTATTTTTAGGATTTTGAATTTTGGAGACAATCATGCCATTGAATATAATTAAAGACAGGGAAGTATACAGCATATATGAATTAGCTTTCTAAACTATTTTTTATTTGAATTATCGTTTGTTTAAGGATATTACATATAAATATTAATAAATAATAAGGCACTACGGCTATAATCTAGAGAACTATAAAGTAGTGATAAATAGCATATTATTGTTTAAATAAATATCCGAAAATTAGAAAAATTCTTAATAAAAAAAAGTCAAATTTAATGTCTTATTACAGAGAAAAAAATCCCTACAATATTCGCTGTAGACATTAAAAATCAATAGATGTACATCTTCAAAGAGGTTTACTTTAAAAATAACTCTCTCGTATAATCTTATTTTAAAATTTTATATAAACTTAACTATTTTTAAAAAGAAGGTAATTAAACAGTGCCCATATTGTCGTTCAAATAATTCCCTTCCATATCCACTAAAATCACATTCAAATCCAAGTCAAATCGTTGCATGCATCGCTCATGAATTGCAGATGCGATGCTGTTTGAAACTTCTAATGAAAGGCCGACTTCATTTAAGATGTCCATCATGTCATCAGTTGTTTTGGAATCGTATAATTTTTGCAGATTTTCCCGGTCAACACCACAGAGAGCTGCATGAGTAACCATTATCTCGCGCCTGCCGTCTGCAACAGCATGCTTTGTGTCAAATATTCCTCCGGCAACTTTTATTAGTTTGCCCATGTGGCCAAAGTAAGTGAATTTAGTGATTCCCCTATTTTCAGCTTCTTCAAACATGAACCCGACATAATTACCAGTTTGAATGATTTGTTCCTTTGCAACATCCAATTTTTTAAGGGCTAATTTTTCGCCAATGTTTCCTGGAACGAAAACCAAATCCTCGATTTCAGAAGCGATGGCAACATCAATCTGCTTAACAATTGAATTTTTATATGCTTCACTGGACATTGACCTTGCAATTCCAGTTGTTCCCAAAACGGATATCCCATCGACAATGCCCAATTTAGGATTCATTGTTTTTCGGGCAATATTCTTACCTTCAGGAATTGAGATTACAACTTTGGCTATTTTGCCATCAGGAATTTTATCTTCCAAGTTCTTAACAATCATGCTGCGAGGAACTGGATTGATTGCATAATCCCCAATGGGAATCTGAAGGCCGGGTTTTGTAACCTTGCCGACACCTTCTCCTCCAGTAATGACAACATTAGATTCTTCTGCGGTTTTATCCAATAATTCCACAGTGGCAATAATGTCCAAATTAACAGTTACATCAGGATCATTATATGGATTTTTATGAGCTACGGCTTGCGCCTTAAAAGAAGACAATAATTTACACTCATCAATAATAATATCTAATGTTTTTTTGGGAGTTTCAACTTTAACGCATGCAATATCCGGCGATTCAATGATTGCATCCAAAGCGGCAAGGGAACATGCTGTTGCAACCGTGCCTGTTGTAACCCCAATATAGTTGTCATTAGTCATTTTAACAAAAAAGAATGAAAAAAAGTTTAATTTAGATTAAAGATTTGAGCCTGTCAAGAAGTTCTCCTTCAGCAGGTGCCCCCAAGAATTCCAATTCGCCATTAATCATAATAGTGGGAACAGCCATTATTTGATAATCGATTGCTCTTTGTCTATTTTCTGCACTTTCATCGATTTTTATTATTTCTACATCGATTGCATCGCCTAATTCATTTTTTGCTGCTTGAGCAGCATCAATTGCTGCCGGACAATGCGGACAGGAGTTAGTTGAAAATACTTCTACTTTAATTGCCATTATATTAATCTCCTATAATTTGATTTAAAACTATTTTAATAATTTGTAATATATAACTGTTACCACCTTCAATAGTTTTCAAATGCTCTCTGCAAATATTTATTATATATTAAAAAAATAAAAATTAAATGATTAAAATGGAAAATTTACCTGATGAAATTAAAGCAATAATAAATGATGCATATCCTTACATTAAAGAGTTCAATCCTGCTCAAAAAGCAGTTATCGAATCAGGATATTTAGATGACACATCAAATTACATTATTTCAATTCCAACAGCAAGTGGAAAAACTGTTCTGGGAGTACTTCCTGCACTTAAAACTATTCTCCAAGGTGGAAAAGCAGTTTATGCTGCCCCTCTTCTTTCAATCCAAAATGAAAAAGTAAAGGAGTTTAAAGCATTTGAAAAGCATGGAATCAATGTGGGAAAACACCCATCCAGTTCAGATTTATCAGTCATGGTTTTTGAGTCATTTGATGCACTAACACGATTTTCATGGGACAATCTGCGTGACGTTGACACATTAATCATCGATGAATTTCACATGATTGGAGAATTCACCAGAGGCCCTACACTTGAAGCTGCAATAACTAGGGCAAAAATTATAAACCCTTCCATGAGAATCATTGCCCTTTCTGCAACATTGAGAAATATTGAAGAGATTGAAGGATGGCTTGAAGGGACATGCATTGAACACGACTACAGGCCCGTCCCATTGAATAAAGAGGTCCTTGATGCGGAAATGTTCAATACCAAAAATAAGAATGATGTCATTGTTAAGGTAATCGAGAAAGCAATCAAAGACAAATCACAGGCTTTGGCCTTCGTGTCAACAAGAAGGTTTACAGAAAGCTTAGCCACTTACGTTTCTGGAAAAATCAGCAAAAAAATAAACGTTAAGCAAAGGGAAAAATTCAAAGAAGTCGCTGAAAAATTGCTTGAAGTGCCAAAAAAGAAAGGCTCCCTTCCAACAACGACCTGTGTCAAGCTAGCTGAAGCGGCTGAAAAGGGCGTCGCATTCCATCATGCAGGACTATTCAATGAACAGAAAGAAATCATTGAAGATGAATTTAGAAAAGGAAACATTTTAATGATTACTGCAACACCAAGTTTAATGTATGGAGTCAATCTGCCTTCAAAAACCGTGATTATTAGGGACCATACACGCTGGACAAGCAATGGACCTCAACCGATTCCTGTTTTTGACTATGAGCAGATGTCAGGGAGAGCCGGAAGACCCCAATATGATGATGTGGGATACTCATATCTCATCGCCAAAACAATGGATGAAGCTCTGAATTTACAAGAATACTATGTTGAAGGAGAAATTGAATTAACCAACTCCAAATTGGTGGACAATAAAGACGCAATCTACAGGCAAATCATAGCCCAAATCGCCTCAACACTTTCAAAAGACATTAATGATTTAACTGACTTTTTTGGAAAAACGCTTTATGGATATCAAATGAGCAACAATCCCTCAATGTCACTATTTGCAGAGGATAGCCTAAAGTATGAGCTTGAGAATGCATTGAGCTTTTTGCTTCAAAATGGAATCATAAGAGCAACACCCGAAGGGCTTAAAACTACTGAATTTGGAAATCTAATTGCAAAATCCAATTACAGCGTCGAAACAGCTGTAAAAATAAAAGAATATATTTCAACCATGAGCGAAATGAATGTTGAGGAGTTCATCTATGCACTTTCCGAAACTCCAGATTTGCCGTTAATCTCATTTAAAGGAAGAAAATCAAAAGATCCTGTTCGTGACAAATTATCCGAAGTAGGATTATTTGCAGTAGATATTGGAAACCCCGAAGCGACAACAGTTTCCCTAATTGAATGGATCAATGAGAGAAGCGAATATGAAATTGAAAACAAGTATAACGTTTATTCCGCTTCAACTAGAAGATCCGCTTATGAAGCGTCACGCCTTGTGAGATTTGCTAAAAATACATCAGAGGTTTTGGGAAATTATTCCAATCTAAAAGACTTCGATTTCCTATCTGCTAGACTATACTACGGTGTGAAAGAAGACATAATACCATTAGTCGTTGGCGTAAAAAGACTTGGTAGAAAAAGAGCTAGAAATGTGGTTGAAATATTTGGTAACGATTTAAGTGGTGTATCTCAAAAAGAACTGCAACAAATTGAAGGAATCGGACCTAAACTTGCTGAAAAAATTAGATTGTTTTGTGAAAAATGAAAAAAATAGGAGGATTAACCTCCACCTTCAGCAACACTTGAATCCATTTGCATGTTTTCAAGTTTTTCTGCTTTTTCTTTTAAAGCTTCTACATCCAGTTCATCATTGCCGTCATCATCGAATTGTTTCTTTAAATCTTTTTCATCAAGCAATTCGACTAGACTTGAACGATACCATAAATTAGTTTTATCGATTTTGACCCAATCAACACCATCAGTGGTTTTTACATCCAGGACCTTGCCGATTGTTCCCGTATCGACATATCTGACATGTGAATCAAGAGCAATCTCTTTATCTCTTGCATCAAAAGCCATAATACTACCTTTTTAAATTTATTCGTCGTCGACTTCAATAGTAGCTTCAACAGTTTCTTCGTCTTGTGGTTTTGGAATTTCCTTGTTTAAAATGACATATGCTCCAATGGTAGCTATATCATCAAATTCAATTTCAAGTTCATCTTTAGAGAAGAGATTTTTTTGTAAAGTCAATGTGATTTTTTCAATTTGACCTGTTTCTGCATTGAAATCAACATTGTCAACTTTACCTACTTCATATGCCTTTTTATCTAAAACGGTAGAACCTAAAAAGTCTCTAATTTTCATAATTTCACCTTCATAATTATTAATATAATATTATATTGAATAAACAAGTATTTAAATAAATACAATTATATAACATTAACTATTAATTTAATCGCTGGTGAAAAAATGGAAAAAGCATGTCGAATTATTATTGAAGATATCCTAAATGGCAAAATATCTACTCGACGTGACCTTGAAGTTGAAAAAAGACAGCTCTGCAGGGATTTGAAACTATCCAGATTCATGAGCAATGCCGACATACTGGAATATGCAAAACCTGAAGAAAAGGAAATCGTTTCAGGGATTCTGAAGAAAAAGCCTACAAGGACAATGTCCGGCGTTGCAATCGTTGCAGTCATGTGTCATCCGCATAAATGCCCTCATGGAAGATGTTTTTATTGTCCTGAAAGTGAAATAGCCCCTCCAAGCTATACTGGTGAGGAACCGGCTGCGCTTAGGGGAAGAATGTATGAATTTCATCCATATGTCCAATGTTTTAACAGGTTAAAGCAACTGAAAAAAATTGGCCATCCCATCGATAAAGTGGAACTAATAATAATGGGAGGAACATTTCCATCAAGAGATTTGTGCTATCAGGAATGGTTCGTTTCACAATGCCTTAAGGCAATGACTGATTTTGGACTTATAATTGAAAATAAGCCAACGAATTATGACTATAATCTAGATTGCAATGAAATCAGAAGTTTCGAAAAGGGAGTGTTCAAAGCATATCCCCCGAATGACTATGTCTTAATAGAGGACATCCAAGGAGCAAATGAGAATTCCAAAGTAAGATGCGTTGGAATGACATTTGAGACCCGTCCGGATTACTGCAAAAAAGAGCATATCAACAGGATGTTGGATTTTGGAGTTACAAGAGTAGAACTGGGCGTGCAGACTTTATCTGATGAGTTATACAAGAAAATAAAAAGAGGCCATACGATAGCTGACGTTATTGAATCCAATCAGCTTCTAAGAGATTCCGCAATAAAAGTGGCAATGCATATGATGCCTGGACTTTTTGTAGATGAAAAGCAGGACCTTAAAATGTTTAAAAGGCTATTCAGTGATGATAACTTTAAACCGGACATGCTTAAGATTTATCCATGTCTTGTTACGAAAGGCAGTGAACTGTATGATTTGTGGGCCGAAGGCAAATACAGTCCTTACACTGATGAACAGGCCGTCGATTTGATTGTAAAAATCAAAGAGATTCTTCCGAAATGGGTAAGAACCATGAGAATACAAAGGGACATTCCTTCAACCCTCATTGAAGCGGGCGTCAAGAAATCCAATTTAGGAGAACTCGTTTACAACAAACTCGATGAAAAGCATATCAGCTGCCAATGCATAAGATGCCGTGAAATAGGGCACAAGAAAACTTCAAGAGAATATGAATTGGATGAATTTGAGATGTTTAAGGAAACCTACACGGCATGTGAAGGTGAGGAAAACTTCTTATCCATTGAAGATGTAAATGAAGAGAGCATTGCAGGATTTTTAAGACTGCGTTTTCCATCTGAAAATCATTTCAGAGCGGAAATTTCAGACAAAACCTCACTTATCAGAGAACTGCATGTATACGGCAACATGATAAAAATTGGAGATAAAAATCCAAAAATTGGCCAGCACACCGGATTTGGCGAAAAACTCCTAAAAGAAGCTGAAAGTCTATCTATTGATAAAGGATATGAGGAAGTGGCCATCATCAGTGGAATCGGGTCCCGAAATTATTATCGTAAATTCGGATATGAAAAGGTTGGCCCTTACATGAAGAAAAGACTGATATGAAAATATTTAAATATATGTTCGTATAAATACTAACTAATCAAGAGAGTGGTACTATGGTAATATATAATATTAAAAACTCAAAAGAATTAGCAAGTTACATCAACTACACTAATTTAAACAACTTAATCACCGAAGCGGAAATGAGAGAATTTCTTGAAAAAGCAAAAGAGCTAAATTTTAATTCAGTGATCATATCACCGACATACGTTCCGTTAGCCAAAGAAATTTTAGCTGACACCGACATCAAAGTGGGAAGCGTTGTCGGATTTCCTTTAGGTTTTGAAAGCACTGAAAGTAAGGTGGCCGAAGCAAAATCCTTAGTCGAAAATGGAGCCGATGAAATCGAAGTAGTGGCCAATCTAAGCTATATAAAAGATGAAAAATATGACTTGCTTGAAGCTGAAATAAGCCAAATAAAGGCAGCCATAGGAGACAAGACCCTCAAAATCATTATTGAAACCAAAGCATTGGAAGACTATCAAAAGGCAAATATCGCAAAAGCCGCAGAAAAATCCGGAGCTGATTTCGTCAAAACCGCAACAGGATTTGTGAGTCCGAACCACATATTCGAAAATGTCAATGACATCAATATCTTCCAGAAGCATGCTCCAAAAATAAAAATTGAAATAAACGGAGGCATTAACGATTATAAAACTGCCAATCAAATATTAACTGGCGGTGCAGATAAAATTGGAAGTGATTTCGGTTATGAGATTGTTCAAAGATACAAGGATTTAAGAGAAAACACCCAAGTAACACCAAAACCTATCACTCTAACCAAAAAGGATTAATGTGGCAATTCCACTTAATCCAATTATTTTTTAAATAGCTAGAAAATCATCACAAAAAAATAAATTCTAGTAAAAATAGTAAAAAAGAATGCCATGTGCCGGACTTGAACCAGCGACATCTAGATCTTCAGTCTAGCGTTCTCCCATCTGAACTAACATGGCATATGGACCGAACGAGATTCGAACTCGTGATCTCCTCCACGTCAAAGAGGAATCATACCCCTAGACCACCGGTCCTTATACAACATAATATAGTTTAGAACAAGTGATATATAAAGTTTTCTTAAGAGTATGAAAATAATTAAAAATAGTTAAAAATAAAAAAAATTGACCAAAGAAATGGCCAATAGATTTTATTATAGAAAGCTTTTTTTTGAAAATAACCAATTAGTAAATCTATTTGATTGCTAATTTGATATCTTCAGCTTTTACAGTTTTTCTACCAGCGTGGCGTGCGAAATTAACAGCTTTTTGTGCGATTTCGTCACCTTTTTCTTCTAATGCTTCAGCTAATGCAATTTTTGCATCGTCACTAATTCTTTGTGCGCCAGCATTTTTTAAGATACGACCGACTGGTGCGATTGGTAATTCACTCATTATGACACCTCCAATTAAATGATAGTACACAATAGTATATAAAGGTATCGGTAAAAATGAATAAAAATCGCCTATATTATAACACATCAATTATTTCTATATGCTTTTGAAAACCAAATAAAAATAGATAAATTATATAAAATTAAAGGATAAAAATTAGGTGAAAATATGAAAATAAGTTATTACATTAACTTAAAAATTATTCTTTCAATAATTCGCTTTTAAGGTATGTGGCTGTTGCATCAGTTATTTTTACCTTAACGAATGAACCTAATTTAACATCATCAACAATTACAGGAATATACGAATCAGTTTTTGCAATAAATCCGCCTTTAGAACCTTTTTCTACAACCAATACCTTTTGAGTGGTTCCAACCAGTTCCCGGTTTTCATTTTCGGTTATTTTTGATTTAATTTCTGATAAAAATTTTGATCTTTTCTTCATCACATCAAAAGGAACCTCACGAAGTGAAGATGACAGGGCACCCTTTCTGTGCTGATACTTTGACAAATGTATCAAACTTGGCTTAACATTTTCAAGAAATTTCACAGTTTGGTCAAAATCGTCATCATTTTCTGTCGGATAACCTACAATAATATCAACTGCCAATGTCAAATCAGGAATTTCATTTCTAAATTTGGATACGATATCCAAATATTGGATTATGGTGTGACCCCTCCTCATGTCTGATAAAACCTTGTCACTACCTGATTGTACCGGCAAGTGAATGAAATCATATACCTTCGGATGTTTTATTGCATCGATTATTTCATCAGCATTGCCCAAAACATTTTTAGGATGCATCATTCCAACACGTACTCTGAAATCTCCTTTTAAATTAGCCACTTCTTTGATTAAATCAGATAGGTTTTCACCGCTGTCACGACCGAATGCAGCAGTGTCCTGAGCAGTGAGTTGAATCTCGCAGGCCCCATTTTCAATGGCCATCCTGGCCTCTTCAACAATGTCTGCAATAGGATAGCTATTCAATGGCCCGCGTGCAAAACGAGTGCAACAGAATGTGCATGCACCTAAGCATCCTTCACAGATTTGAATAATATGAATCAAACTATCGTCCGTTAATTTGGGAACGCCCACTTTAGTGTCTTTTGAAAATCCGCATTCGCGAATTACTTCCCCACAATAAGTGTCCATAACCACATCAGCAGACTTGTTTAATTGATGAGGCCCAATCCATGAACAATTTGGCCCTATCTTATCCAATTTTTCAGGATCTATTTCAACCATGCATCCGCTGACAACAATCTTCTTTTCAGGATATTTTTCCTGAAGCCGCTGGATTTTGTGTATCATCTTATTTTCGGTGGGCAATTTAACATAGCAGGTATTCACAATAATCACATCAGCCGATTCAATATCATCAACAATGACTATGTCATTTTCAACCAAAACACCAGCAATAATCTGTGCATCCGCCTTGTTGAATGTGCATCCGTAAGATTCAATATACGCTTTCATAAAAATCCACGCTTAAGAAGTTTTCTTAACAATATCCTTAGTCAAATCATAATCATAGTTGCTGAATTTAACAGGTTTTGAATAAACTCTTGTAATTACTGCGGCCTTTGCAAAACCGGAAGTCAATTTTCTCTCCTGGGTCTTTACAACATGCACCTTTACAACATGTTTATCTATCTTGACAATGTCTCCAGGGGCAATTTCGAAATCCCTTTCCAAATCCAATTTATAAGAGTCGACTTCACCATGCAAATCTACAGAAAAACCAATACGGGCCGGAATTTCAATAGAATTGGCCCAAATAGTATTTATATCTTCAAGTTTAGCTTTTTTTACTCTTTTATCTCCAACTTCAATGCTTGTGACTTCAACCTGACCCATATCTGAAAGCAATACATCACCGCTTTTCAATTCATCACTTGGAGATAATTCTATTGTTGTTTTATGAGATTTATCTTGCTCTGAAATAATTAATCTATAAGGCCTAGGCTTTTTTAAAGAGATGACATCTTTAAAAACATGACCGCAATCTTCACATTTCAATAAGTATTCTTCTGTTAGCTTTTTCTTTGATGATTTCTGTTTCGAGTTTAAAATTTCAACATCATCACTACCACAAATCGGACAATCCATTTTTAATACCTCTTAAATTATAAAAATTATTCTTTATCATTCAGATAATGGTTAACTAAACCACCATCTTCCAAAATATTTAACATGAACTCTTTAAATGGTTCGAAAGTAGTTGATTCACCGGTGGTTTCATTTATTAGTTCTCCTTTGGACAAATCAATGCTCATAATGTCCCCGTCTTTTGCTTCGATATCTGATACGATGACCGGCAAACCAATGTTAATAGCATTCCTGTAGAAAATCCTTGCAAAAGACTTGGCGATGATTGCATCAACACCAGCAGTTTTGATGGCCACTGGAGCTTGCTCTCTTGAAGACCCGCATCCGAAATTTTCATCAGCTACAATAATGTCTCCTTTTTCAACATTCTTTGTAAAGTCCGGACGTTCGCCTTCAAGAACATGATCCGCCAAATCCTGAGGATTGAATGTTCTCAAATACCTTCCAGGAATTATCACATCAGTGTCAATATTTTCTCCGAAAGTCCATGTTTTTCCTTTAATAATATCCATTTATATCACTAGGCAATAATCTATAAAAATAATCTAAAAAAATACAGAAGTATTTGGGAAAACCCAAATACTGAAATAAGTTTTAAGGTGATTTGAAAATTTTCTTTAATTTTTTGATTTCAATGGTTTTGCAAATTCCTGTTCAACATCTTGACGATACATTGAATTCATGGTACAGAACGGAATGATTCTACCGTCAGGAGTTGCATAATGAATCACGCATTTTTTAACCCTATCCTCATCGAAATTGAATGGATCCATGAAGTGCATACAGGAAATAAGCATTGCATCCTTGGAAAAGTCTCCCAGAGCATCATAAGACCTTTTGGTAAATACATTTAATAAAATTCTAGAAATATCTAAGTTTTCAGGAGATTTGCTTTTATGAACCATTCTTGGAAGTCTCTTGGTTGCGCTAGCTAAAACTCTTTTCTTTGCAGCAAACTTGCCTTCAAGAATAATATCTGCATACTCATCTATCTTTTCACATAAATCCTCAACATCAATGAAGTCAGTGATAGGAATCAGTTTATCTTTGCCCGGCCCTTCTGTTTTGTCCCTAAATACATAAGTGGCTATTCCACAATGTTGATGACAATTCAAGGTTACTTTTGGCCTGTCTTCACCATCAAGAGCGGAAATGAACCTAGCTATAGGTTCAACAAATGAAGGTGGGTAAAATGCATCGGTTGAAACCTGACCGTCACTTTCATCTTCAATAATTTTTACAAAGTCAGGGATTGTAATTCTTTGCTCTTCCACTTCATCGGCAGGGGTTCTTCCTGCAAATGAAACTGGTTGGAAATTAACGCCGTAAATAATATCATTATTGTCAAATGCGAACTTGATGATTTCTCCGACTTGGTGGTCATTCACTCCTTTGATTAAAGTAGGAACCAATACCATTCCCAATCCTGCTTTTCTACAGTTTTCAATGGCCTGCAACTTTTGAGGAAGCAAATCTTTTCCCCTGTTGTTAATGTATGGTTCCGGAGTAACACCATCAAATGCCAAGTAAATTGTATTACAGCCGGCTTCTTTCAATTCTTTTGCAAGACTTTCTTTTCTAGCTAACCTCAAACCATTTGTAGCTATTTGAACATGAGTAAACCCTTCTTCTTTTGCCATGGCAACAAGTTCCACAAGGTCCTTTCTGACTGTAGGCTCTCCACCAGCATATTGAATAGCTGGGCATGGATAAGGTTCTAGGTTTCTTAAATTCCTAAGCATCTGCCTAATTTCATCTTGAGTAGGCTCATACAGGTATCCTGCAGCAGCCGCATTAGCAAAACAAACCGGACATCTTAAATTACATCTGTTTGTTACATCGATTAATCCCAATACAGTTGAAGTTTCATGTTTTGAACATAATCCGCAATTGCTTGGACAAGGTGCAGAATCCTCAACGGAAGGATTATTGACAGCTGTAATTGACGGAGTAAATTTTTCAGCCCTTTTATATAATTCTTCATCTCCCCAGTAAGTGTTTACGAATTCCCCATGCTCATCACAAGTTTTTTTGATGAAGACTTTGCCGTCTTCACTGAAAACTTCAGCATCAAGAGGCTTGCCACATTCTGGGCATAAACTTTTCGTATCTTTAATTTTCAAATTATCACCTTCACTAACAATATTACACCATTAGCACAAACTTCATAATATTATATATTTAAATTAATTAAATATTTAAACTTATTCAATATATATACTAGTTATAATATAATATATATAAAAAATATTGGAGAAAACTCAATGAATATTGATATTCAAATGATTTTAATTGCATGTGTTACTACACTCTACTTTATCCTTCCAGCATACTTTTCAAACGGAGGGGGACTGGTCTTTGGCGGAGGCCTTCCGGTAGATTTCGGAAAAACCGACAGCAAAGGCATTCGTTGGATAGGCGATGGAGTTACCTGGAGAGGGTTAATTGGCGGGACACTAATCGGAATTTTGACAGGAGCCGTCCAAGGATATTTCGGCCCGCAAATACTTGCAGCATTTGGACAATACATCATAACTCCAATAATCACCGACATCCCTAGCGGAATAGTAATCGGATTTTTGCTTGGTTTCGGTGCTCTTTTAGGTGATGCTCTAGGCAGTTTTTTAAAAAGAAGATTGGGAATTGGTCGTGGAAAACCTGCCCCAATTTTAGATCAGCTCGATTTTTTAATAGTTGCATTGCTGCTGGTTTCAACAGTTGTTGAACTTAGTCTGCTCTTCATCATAATAGCTATCGTATTGACATTAGCAATTCATTTAATATCCAATTCTTGCGCTTATTTACTTGGCTTAAAAGACGTGTGGTACTGATATCTAACTCAGATACTTGTTCATCATGACTGCAGTTCCAACAGCCGGTGCTACAACACATTCCTCATCAGTTAGGATATCTCCCATCGACTTGACTTCCAAGCCAAGGAGTTCAGCTGCAGGCTTATCCAATATATCCTTACCAAGCCCAGTCACTACAATCAAATCTAAGTTTTGTGTTTCTTGAACCTGTTTTAGGCCTTCCGCAATCTGTTCAACTTGTTTTTGATGAATGAATTTGGACATTTCAACAACATCATCCATTGATATCATTTCCAAATCTGCACATACGACACGGGCTATTCTTTTTGCGCAGTCAACTTTAGACTTTGACTCCCCATCAAACGTATCGCAGACATAATCATCCTCATCTATCAAATCCAAAACAGTGTAAACATCAGCAGTTTGCGCAAAAAGTTCTGAAGCAACCCTATACTCTTTTCCATTGAGTTCAACTTTATCTAAAAAGCTGGCGAGATTAGTTCTCAAAGTTCCCGTATACACTAACTCCCCTGTTGCAGACCTGTCAAAATCAGATTTGCCCAATGCGCATTCCTTTCCATCTTTTATTGGTATGATATCAGTTGTAGTGCTTCCAGTATCAATGAATATGCAATTGTCAGATATTAAAGTAGCTATTTGGGCTGTTGCAATCCAATTGGCTGCTGCTGCTTTAAGCGGAGCTTTTTGAATGTCCTCTTTTGAAAGCATTCCATCAATTCCAACATAAGCTATTGGGCATGAAAATGTATCCTCACATTTTTCAACCACATCCAGAACCCCCTCTTTTTTCGTGTCATAAGCATCAACAAGTTCTGCAGTCATGGATATTCCGACAGCGTCAATCTCTTGAATTGGGCAGATTCTTTCAATTAATTCGACTAAAACCTGAGACAATTCATCATTATTACTCCACATTGGAAGGTAAGCAAAATCAACCTCTATATTTCTTATTTCATCATCTTCAAAGTCAATTATTGCCAAATCGGTGTTTGCTCCACCGATATCGAATCCCGCTACTTTCATATTATGTTCTCCTGATTACCAAATTATCTCCGGACTTCTTAAATTCCACTTGTCCGTCTAAAGAAACATCAATATCATCAATGCTTATCTTTCCGTCAACCAGATCAACTATTGTTTTTCCTATGTTGATGTTAGATATTTTACTTAAGCCAACATAAGGGGTTGTGAATCTTGAATTTATCTCCAGAAGATAAACTGAATAGACATCTTTTTCATCAGCATTGATTAATAAGTCAACACCAACAAAACCTTTTAAGCCGTCAATAGATTCTACTGCTTTTACTGCAATGTCATATGCCTCATCTTTGAATTTGCTATCATAAGGCAACTTTCCACCAAGATAAGTTCCCTTATCGTTTTCAAGCTCTACAAATTGCTGGTTTAAACTTATTGGAATGGCTTTTTTGCCATCGGATATCAAGCTTACGCTTACATCCATTCCGTAAATAAACTCCTGGACGATGACTCTGGAGCCGGGTACGAATATCTTATCCAAATCCAAAGTTAAATCCTCAATATTTTCGATGACAACAATGTCCTCACAGTCAACTCCCATCAAAGGTTTAATTATTAACTTTAGTGGAGTTAGAGGGTCTTCAGCTTGCCATTTTTCGTATAAATTATCAATTGCTCTTTTCCAGTACCCCTTAGAATCAATTTTGAATCTAAATGTTCTTGGTTGCGGAACAATGCCTGCAAGTTCTTCATAAGTTACTGATTTATCAGATGACTTGAAACAAGCCTCTGATGAAGAATTGTATGTTTTTACATTATTTTCTTCCAATATCTTTGAAATTGAGTAAAGATTGTTGTTGTTTTCTGCAGCTATGAAAATTGCTTTTCTAAAATTGGATGCATTGCCTTCAAGCCAATCCACCACATCCCCCTGGATGAAAATAGGATTTACATTCTCATAACCATTTACAGCATCTTCATAAGATTCATTTACAACCAAATCAACATTGAAATCATTTAAATCTTCTAAAAGACTGAAAAGTAAAGCTTCAGCTTCAGAAATGATGCATTTATCTTTTTCGCCTGAAGCCGTAAAATATTCGAATACCAAAATTGAGTCATTCTCTTGCATCATAAGTAATCATCATACCATTTAAGTTTAATTCATCGCTTGGAAATATCATTTTTTCTCCGGTGAAGACCAAATTGACTAATGCATTTTCTCTTTTCTCGAATTCCAACACAGTAATGTCTTCATCGATTTGAGTCATCTTTCTTTCAAATGAAGTCATGATGTCCTCTGGAGCTGCAATGTTCAGCATGCCCTCAGCAAATGCCTTTTCAATTGCATCAACCGTATTTTCTGCCGCTTTTCCATCACCATATGGATTTTCGGCATTCTTCATTTTTTCTGCGAATTCACTGTCGGTTAGGATTTTGTTTGCATTTTCCAGTATCGCATCCTTATTTGAACCGACCAAAATGTTTCCACCGGCAGCCACTGTTTCTGGCCTTTCAGTATTGTATCTTAGGGTTAATGCAGGCACATCCAGTGTTATTGCTTCTTCCTGAAGGCCTCCGGAGTCTGTCAATATTAATGTTGAGCTTGATGTTAGAAGCAAAAAGTCCAGATATCCTATCGGTTTTACGATGTGGACATGCTCCAAATCGTTAAGCTCATCGAACAGGCCGAAGTTTTGCAGCGTGTTTTTGGTTCTTGGATGAATCGGGAAGATGATGTTCATTTGATTTAGCTCTTTTAAAGCGCCGATGATGTTTACCACTCTTTCTTTTACATCAACGTTTTCTGCCCTGTGCATTGTCAATGTTAAAATGTTATCCATGTTTTCAATATCGAGATCGGCTAGGGATTGCTCTCCGAATCCTCTTTTTTTAGCTATTTCCAAGTGCCTGAAGCAAGCGTCGACAACCGTGTTTCCGGTTATGAATAGATTTTTTCTTGACAGTCCTTCAGCCAAAAGGTTTATTGCTGATTCTTCGGTTGGAATGAAATACATTGTTGAGCAAACATCAGCAACCCTCCTGTTTATCTCTTCAGGCATTGTCGTATCAAATGACCTGAGGCCCGCTTCAACATGTCCAACCGCAATATGCAATTTGGCGCAAACGAGTGCACCCGCAAGGACGGCATTAGTATCGCCCTGAACCAAAACAACATCAGGCTTTTCATCCAGAAGGATCTCCTCAATACCTTTCATCATCAAACCAGTCTGTCTGGCATGAGACCCTGACCCCACATGAATATTGTAATCGGGAGCAGGAATCTCCAAATCCCTAAAGAAATTATCAGACATTTCCTTGTCATAATGCTGACCAGTGTGCAAAACAACCTGGTCAATACCCCTCTTGTCAATTTCAGCAATAATAGGAGCCATCTTAATAATTTCCGGCCTTGTGCCTAAAATAGTTGCAATTTTCATAATTAATCCTCAATTAATATATTGATTAAAATAGGTTAAATAATTTTTACGAAAAATTGTTAAAAAAATAGCTTCAGTTAGTAATATAATTACCTATATAAAATGAACCAATAACGATTCCAAATGCTGTACAAACTGTAATCATTGCCACATTTAATAAAAATGCCTCAATAATTGCATTAATTGATGTTTTCTCACCAGATTTGTTTTTCCTAATCATAGAATCAACTATCGGCGGAATTGTCATGATAAAACCAATAATTAAAATGAATGGGATTGCATCAAACCATATGTTGGAACTGTTATGGTTAAAAGCCAAATAAATTCCTAAAGCAAAACCTATGATTATATTTAAAATGGAAAACTTATCAAAAACATCATAAACTCGAGTCATCACAACACCTTAATTTAGTATATTTACACATCTACTATATAATTGTTAATGTAATTCATTTAAGCTTTTTATGATTGACTCGCGAATGGCGTACCTTTTTTGCAAATCCGATAAGGAATCGGCCAAATCTCTTCTAAATCGTTCACATGCATAATCATCATATCTGAATTTAATTCCATCATATTGAATGTCCATTAAAATCAAATATTCCGCTTCCATTACCCTGATATATGCCCTTGGTTCGCCTTCCTTCGGATTCAATAGCCTTTCTGCATCATCCAAATCCATTTCTCCAGTAGAGACATCCACAAAAACCCTCATCATCTTCCTTACCATATTCCATAAAAATGACTCGCCATAGATGTCTACAAATATCGGGGACAATGTCTCATGCAAGTTTGGAAACTCCCTTTTGTGATAGTCATCCAGATTAACTTTCGTGATTTTAATATCATCAATAGTTCTTGTGGTTGTTTTCTGAAAGCGCTTTGTAAAATTGGTGAAGTTATGAGTGCCCTTAAACAGCTCAGCGCATTCATTCATTCTATCAATATCCAAATCTTGGAATAACAGATACCTGTAATGCCTCATTTGAGCATAGCGAGGTTTGAACGCATAACGGACAGGTGCAGATGCCAATATCTGAATATCATCAGGAAGAGAATTGTTTATTTCATTCACTCGCACTTCCTTTTCTGACTGGAAACTGATTACATTGCCTAAACTATGAACCCCCGCATCGGTTCTTCCCGCAATCCTGAATCTTGACTTTTTTAAATCATCGATATAGTCTAATTTACGAAGGTGATAAATCAATTCCTCTTCCACGGTTCTTAAATCAGGCTGCCTTTGAAAACCGTGAAAGTTGGTTCCGATGTATCCAATCTTTAGTGCCGTTCTCTTCATCACTATAATATTAAACACAATATAAAATAAGCTTTTAGGAAAAGACCCGATTTTAAAAAAAAAAAGATTATAATTTCACAGCATACTTGAAATCGTTAGAGTTGGAATTAATGTCCAATTTTTGAATCTGTTTATCCATATGGACAGTTTGTAGTTCATTATTGGTGTCCAACACCACAATAAATCCCATTTTTAACCAAAATTCCATTGCTCCATCCAATGTTTTATGAGTATGTAAATAGATATTCGCATATCCCGCATTATTTGCAAAATTTTCAGCTATGCAGAACATTTTAGATGCCAGGCCGCAACGCCTATACCTTCTATCAACGAAAAGTCTCCAGATACTTGAAGTAGTTTGCCTTGAGTAGGAATGTTCGAATTCTGGAAAATCCTTATCATAAGCTCTTATTCCAATAGTCGCTATGATTTCACCAGTTTCAGAATAAGCAACAAAGAAATTATTTCTTTCAGGTTTGATATAATACTCATCCATTTTCATGATGTCCTGATGCCATTCAGGAACATAACCGTGCCCGAATTCATCCTTAATCATTGAAAATATGAATTCCTGAATTCGTGAAATTTCTCCAGAATCGTTTCTCAACTCTTTTATAATGACATCCATACCAACACATCTAAGAGGTTATTACTTTTGGCCTTGAAATTATTCAATTAGTAATACTTTTTTAAATATTCTGAATAACTTCAATATTGATGTAGTTGTGCAAAGTATATAAAATTTTTTATTCGAATGTCTAAAGGCAATATTAATTAATTAAAAGTATTAATTAATCTCTTAATTTGTAAGTCTGCCCAAATCATTGTTATATTATTTGATACAATTTCACCTAAAACGATTCCCATCCAAGCTCCCCAAACACCCCAATTAAGTACAACACCCATTAAAACTGCGAAAAATAGTGTAAATCCAGTTTCCCTCAAGATTGTCTGAAACATTGCAGTAATACCTTTGCCTATTCCCTGGAAGACATAAGTCGAAGCGACACCAACTGCCATTGTAGGATAATAGATTACAATCCACTGCAAAAAGCTTGTCAACTCACTCGCAATCCTAACGCTGCTTCCGCTAGAAGCAAATACATATGCAATATCACCAGCAAATACGTTTGTCAATATTGCAACAGCGAATGCGAACACAATGGATATTTTCATTGCATACCTGTGGGCTATCTTAATGTTCTCATAATTTCGGGCCCCATAATTGGCCGCAACAACACTTATCAAAGCTGTTCCAATGGCCAAAATCGGAGTTGTTCCGATGGTCACTATTCTCCAACCTGTAGAATAGACAGCAACCGAATCCGTTGAGCTTAAAAATGCAAGAAGAGCCGAAAAGACAGCTGCAAAAAAAGCATTGTTTAAAAGTTGAATGCTTGCAGGGATTCCGACTTTTATAATATCCCATCCAATGGAAGCCTTAAATTCAAAATTAGACAAAATAGGAGCCAGATAAGTATCCTTTTTAATATAAAACCAATAGATTAAAATTAAGATAACGAAAACGGCGGATATCAATGTTGCAATTGCCGCACCCCTAACGCCTAAATTTAAAGAATAGATAAAGATTGGATCCAGAATCATGTTTAGGATAGCTGATGCAATCATGGCATACATCGGCCTGGTCGAGTCCCCTTCGCCCCTGTAAATTCCATATAATGCATTTGAAAGTATTATGAAAACGGAACCCAAAACAATGACATTTCCATAATCGGTTGCATAACCAATTGTCTGGCCGACACCCATCGCATTTAAAATTGGAACAAGCAAAACAAAAAGGATAACCGTTATTATGATTGACACCAACATATCTATTAGAATTGAGTGAACTGAAGCATTATCCGCTTTGGATTTATTTTCTTCACCGATGTATTTTGAAATGGCAAAAGCTGAACCCGCTCCAAGCCCATTTCCAAAGCCAACCAAAATCATGAATATTGGCGTGAAAAATCCAACTCCTGCAAGAGCATCAGCTCCCAAACCGGACACCCAAGCAGCATCAATAAGACTATAAAAACTAGAAATAAGCAATGAAATAATCAACGGTATAGACATGCTTACTAATGCTTTTTTAGGATTTCCAAGCATTACATCTACACTCTTCGAATTTTCACTGCTTTTCATAAGTAAATATTAAAACTTATACAAATATAAATCTTTCAAGAAAACAAATTTAAAAAAAATAAAATTAGAATAGTGGATCTTTCACCATTCCGATTCTAAATGAGTTCAAGATTACCAAAAGGGTCAATCCCAAATCTCCAAAACCAACAGACATCATTAAAGTAATAATGCTCAAAATAGCAAGAACTACACATAGCAATTTTACTGCAATCGCAACAGTGATATTCTCTTTAATGATTCTCATTGTTTTGCGGCTTAATGAGAACAGATAAGGCAGTTTTGAAATATCATCCTGCATCAGGGCAACATCTGCAGTTTCAATAGCCACATCAGAACCTGCCGCACCCATTGCAATACCAATGTTTGCACGTGCAAGGGCCGGCGCATCGTTGATGCCGTCCCCAACCATGGCCACATCACCGAATTTGTTTCTTATTGTATCCAGGAGGTTGAGCTTATCTTCAGGCATCAAATTAGAATAAACATAGTCAATTCCAATTTCATCCGCAACGCTTTTAGCGGCAAGTTTATTGTCACCAGTAAGCATTACTGTCTCTACACCCTGATCTTTCAAGTCCCTGATAACTTCCACTGCCTTAGGCCTAATCACATCAGACACAGTAATGATGGCCAAGACCTTTTCGGCATTGCCGACAAATATCAAGGTTTTACCGTTGGAATACCTGTCAATGTCCTCTTTAGACATGTCAAAGCTGGATTCTTCAATCAACGGTTCATTTGCTGCATAATATTTCTCTCCATTAATGTCTCCTAGAATACCCTTTCCAGGAACATTCTTGAAGTCACTGATTTCATCAAAACTTATGCCGTTTTTGGATGCATAGTTTACAACAGCCTGTGCAATCGGGTGGGAAGACTGGTTTTCTAGAGATGCAGCAATTTCTACAATATCCTCTTTAGAATATGAGTCATCCAATACAACAACTTCGCTTAATTTGAGTTTTCCTTCAGTTAATGTACCTGTTTTATCAAAGATTACAGCTCTAATATCCCTCATTTCCTCAACATAGGTACTTCCTTTAATTATAACCCCATTTCTGGTAGCTGAAGTAATGGCAGATACCATTCCAACCGGTGTTGAAATTAAAAATGCACATGGGCATGAAATCACTAAAAGTGAAAGGGCCTTATAAACCCAATCAGTTAGATTTTGACCGAACAACAATGGCGGAACGAAAGCTACAATAGCTGCACCAACCATCATTATTGGAGTGTAGTATTTAGCTACTTTCTCGACCAGGGATTCTGTTTCTGACCTGTTCAACTGTGACCTTTTTACCAATGTCACTATCTTGGATATTACTGAATCTTTTGACTTTTTGGTTACAATGATTTCCAGATATCCATCTTCACTGACGGTTCCTGAAAATACCTCATCACCGACATGTTTAAGTACAGGAACGCTCTCTCCAGTAATTGAAGCCTGATTAACAGATGAAGAACCTGAAACAACATTACCGTCAAGCGGAATCTTATCTCCAGGCTTTACAATAACAATGTCTCCAATATTTACATCATCGACATTCCTGATTTCATGGCCACCATCCACCTTTACCTTTGCGGTTTCAGGAGCGATTTCCACTAATGATTTAATGGACCTTTTTGCCCTTAGCTCTGCATAGTCCTCCAGGAATTCTGCAATATAATACAGGAATGTTACAGCAGCACCCTCTTCAGGATGACCTATGATAAAGGAGGCAACACAAGCAATACACATCAACATTGCAGGGCCGACAGTATGTTTTTTAACTAATGAATTATAAGCCATGACAGCTATTTCATAACCTGCAATTACAGCTCCTGCCATGTAAACGACAGTGATAGCTGTTGGTGAAACAGACAAGAATTCAAGAACATGCCCCAATATGAACAGAAGACCGCTTGCAACAATAATCTGGATTGGCCTGTTATATATTAAAGGCTTTCCTTCAGCCAGCAATTCTTCATCCCCATGGCCATGTTCATGTCCATTGTCATCGTCATCGTCACAATCTGGACAGCCACAAAGACTAATTTCAACATCATCATCGTGATGAATGTGCTCATGCTCATCAGAACAACAATCATCATCCCCATGACCATGACTATGATCATGATGGTGCTCATGCTCATCAGAACAACAATCATCATCCCCATGGCCATGACTATGGTCATGATGGTCATCATCTGCACAATCAGAGCAACCACAAAGACTTATATCAACATCTTCATCATAATCTATCTCTTGCCTATGGTCGTAAACACTTAAATCAGTATTTTTTTGGAAATCTTCAAGTAACTGTTTATTATAATGATTAGAATTTTCACAATGAATATCATCACATTTTGGGTCAAAACAGATGTAATTATAATGTTTAGGATTGAAGCAAATCTCATCACTGCAATCAGAATCATAACATCTATTTACTACCATCGTATCACCAATTAAAAATTATTCTAATATATGCTCTAGACCTACTTTGTAAATCATTTCAATGTGAAGATCTGTAAGGGAATATCTTGCCATTTTTCCCTCTTTTTGGTATTTGACAATATTGTTTGCACGCAATATCCTCAACTGATTTGAAACGGTTGTCTGGTTTAAATCAAGTGCTTCGCAAATATCACATACGCATAAATCTTCAACACAAAGCAGTGAAATAATTTTTAATCTTGTTGGATTTCCAAATATTTTAAAAAATTCTGATAAATCTGAGTATTCATCTTCTGAAGGCATGCGCTCTTTTACACGTGCAACAGCATCTTCGTGAGAGTTGAATACCTCACACACATCATCATTTTTATTTTCAAGATTATCATTTTTCATTGTCATCACATATATTATATATTTACATATTATGATATGTTTATGTATTTAAATGTTGTCATATCATGATATTGTGATATGTTAATGAAAAAAAATAAAAAAATGGTTAAACATCATAATAGCTAACATTTTCGCCTAGATAATTAACATTATCAACCAACAAAACCTCTTTAGGAAACTTAATATCCCCTAAAGAACGATTTTCCAGGATGTTGCATCCCATATACTGCTCAATATAAGCATCACAGACAAATTCTGAGTGAAGCTTACTTGCATCCCAATAGCTCATTATTACAATGGTTCCATTGCCAAAAAAGACTTGTTTGCTTCCTAAAGATTCCATCCATTCAATCGTTTCATTGTCATAGCCTTCATACGGATCACTTGTTTTAATCTCTTCAATAACTTTAGATAACTCCACAGGACCTTCTGAAGACACGGTTAAGTTTGCTTTAATTACAGACTCATTAGTATTCACTGTAGAAAAAACAATAGTCACTGACAAAATGGCTAAAAGTATGATTACAATAAATGTAACGCTTTTGTTCATTTAAGAACCTCCGGATATTATTTTTTAACAACACCCGTTAATGTTCCATCAATGATGCAATCAAAATCAAACTTGCCTAACCAATCGGCTTTTGTGAACATGTCCATGAAGCAAACGCCGATGATTCTGCCATCCTCTTTTAGAATTTCATCAACTAAATCATTTAGCTCATCCGTATCAACATCATATTTTGGCATCGATAGACCGCCCAACAATACAACTACATCAGAGCCATGAGGATCTGAGACTTCATCCTTAAGCACCATAGCATATGATTTTGACTCAAATTCATGGCAATCGCCAATATCCAATAACGGAATGAAATGAGTCTCTTTGTCCCTAACAACATAGGACAAAAACTCTGCAAATGGTGTGCACACGCTAGGAGACCCAACAAAAGTAATCTTTTCTGCATCCCCCACTTCCTTTTTGAATGTTACAAGTTGCCCATTCAATCCTTTCCATTCATAAACATCTTCCATGGAAATCACCTTAATTGAATGTTTATATCCTATTAACTTTATAATTTTTGATTAAATTCTTAACTGCCTCTCTTGCAAATAACCTCAATTGATTTTCGGCAGAAACCTATTTGATTTTTTAACATAATCCTCATAATCCTTTCCAAAATCTTTTTTAAGGCGCTGCTCCTCTTTTCTAACTTGAACATTCATTATCAAAACTTCTATTATGAAAACAATTACGGCCCCTATGGACATGAGAGCTATTAAGACTCCAACATGATATATGAAAACGCCAAGCAGCATCGGATTTCTGCAAATCCCATAAGGCCCATCCGTCATCAATGAATTGGTTCTGGGCGCAACTTCATGGTTGAATGCGTCGAACGGGTTTCCTCCACCGACATTTTTCATGTAGACTATTGACCAAATGCTCAATCCAATACCAATTATGGCCATTATAATCAATATGGACATCTGGATTAAACTCAATACTGCAGGATTGGGGCTTCCAGATGCTAAAAACATTACATAGGGTATTGCGATTATGAAAATGATTAAGCCTAACAGATACCCTATGAAGTCACGATTCATAATATCACTACAAACATGATGAAAACCTTATTTTTTAACGATTGCAGTTCTCTTAACAGTGTCTTTACCATAAGTTGCAGTATATGTTATCTTTTTGCCAACTTTAAGTTTCTTAAGCACAGACTTTGGAATTGTGACTTTTACTATTCCTTTTGAATTGGTTTTTGCTTTATAAGTTTTGCCATTGAACGTGAATGTTACCTGCTTGTATTTTATAGGATTCTTGTTTTTTAGCGTTGCCTGTAGAGTCAGACTTTTAGCCGATTTCTTAACTGTGGCCGCATTGAGTGTTACTAAATGCTTGATGGTTATTGTGCTTTGAGCATAAGCCTGATTTCCACTTGCCTCCAGAGTATACTTTCCTGGCTTGATGTTGGTTGGAATTTTAAAAGTGATTTTGCCATTGACTGGCTTGTAGGTAGTTGTGACTGAGTTGAATGTAATGGCTACACTTGAAAGCTCATAAACTGTTAATGTGATGCTTCTAGAATCCTTATAGAACGTATAAACGGCATTTTGGACGATAATTTTAGGCTCGCTTCTGACCTCAACGACAAGATTAACTGTCTTTTTAGGGTATTTGGAATCTCCAGGATAAGTTACTTCAACATCGTGCTTTCCAATGCCTACAATTTCAACCCCGCCAACCTTGTAGGTGGATTTTTTGCCGTCAATGTAAAAATCTATCTCTTTTTCTACATCATATGGTACTGTAACCACTACAACTGCATTGCCCACTACCATAACCTCAAGGATATATGTAACGTTAACTGTTTTCTTTTGCTTGATTGAACCAACGGTTACTTCAATGTCATGCTCGCCAAATGGAAGCGAATCTATTGGGTAATTGTAATACCTTCTATTGTCATTAAGTTCTATTGAATAAAATTTAGAGCCGTCGGCATATATCTCAAAGTTTCCCTTGACATTATCCGCTACGCGGACCACAACGTTTCTTGAGGCATAGATTCCCTGCACAACAGGGTTAGGGATATCAATTATTACTGGAGTTGCCGTGAAGCTTATCAATCTGGAATAGGGTTGATAGTATTTATTTCCGACAAACTCGAATTTCAGAGTGTGGTTTCCCTCTGTAAAGTTATAATCGTAATACCCCCCAATGTATCTAAATTGTGTGCCTCTTTCAAAATCCTCACCATGGTAATCTATTGATTTATTGTCAATGTACAAGTTGAATTCATTTGCTTCGCATTCTTCAGGCACATGGTAGATGTAAACATCATGCCTTTCGTTTGTAAGCACCTGATTGTCAATTTCACCATATGAAACGACAACATCATCAATAGGGCTTGTGGCATTATCATCAGCAGCGCTGACTGCCCCAATTGTCATAAAAGCTATTAGAATAATCAGTAATATTTTTTTCATTTTAAATCCTCAAGAACAATTCTTGTTAATATATTTCAAGGAAAGATTATTTAAAATTTAATACGAAAACTGTTTATAGAAAAGTGAATCATATCTCATTTTACAGAGCGAAATTGTTCAATCAACATCCTTAAGGGCTTCAACCATATTCAAATCATTGATTTTACCTGAAAACATTAAATTAACAACAATAGATATGGTAAATGTTATTGCTGCAGACAGCAGCATATTTCCCCAAGTTAGGGACGGCACATAATAAAGGGAATCCCCAGCGGCATTCATCATCAATGTCATGAAGTAGAAACCCAACGGAATTCCCAAAACGAATCCGATAGCTGTAAATATGATGTTCTGAGTCAACAATAATTTCCTTAAGATGTTTGTTTTAAAACCCAACACCTTTAAGGTTGCTATTTCCCTTTCCATTTCTGTGAATGATAAAATGCCCAGATTATACAATACCAAAATAGCCAATGCGACCGCTACAAATGTAACTACATAAACCATCATCATTACTGCAGTGGTCATTTGATCCCAGCTTTCCTTCATCTCCCCAATAGTTGAAACCGATTTGATTGAGTCATAATCATTATCGAATTCCTCTTGAGTTAAGATGTTTGTCGGTGTGAAATTCAAACCTTGATCTTCTAACGTGTCAGGAGACATTATTAAACCCTGTGAAATAGGTTCTGCATGAATTTGCCCTATTTCAGAGCTGACCCACTCATCACTACCGACAATATGCCATTTAATAGTATCCCCAACGGTTAAATTAAACCTTTCAGCGAGCTTGACTGAAATTGAAACATCACCCTCATCAATTTCAATCGGGTTTCGGGCACTGTCCGTGTAGGATATCAAATCCGTGTTGTTTGAAACCAGCAGCATTACTGTGTCTTCCATATCGTTGGCTTTTATTTCAATCGACTGCTGCATTATGAAACTGCCGTCGGTCTCATTTAAGATATCATTTAATTCAACAGGATTGGCATTATTGGAAATCAACAGC
This sequence comes from Methanobrevibacter sp., assembly GCF_017409525.1. Classification (NCBI taxonomy): domain Archaea; kingdom Methanobacteriati; phylum Methanobacteriota; class Methanobacteria; order Methanobacteriales; family Methanobacteriaceae; genus Methanobrevibacter; species Methanobrevibacter sp. Next base: position 78,657 of record NZ_JAFQSO010000007.1, read on the forward strand.
TTTGACTCAAAATGACTGATGTCATCATATTCCCATTCCTTCAGTTCCTTCATGCTGTCATTCATACCGAATGCCGCAATCAATAATGCAACACATCCCATTACTCCCACTATTGTCATTAATGCTCTAAAATTATTTCTTCTGGCATCACGCCAATTCCAACGAAGATTGAAATTCAAATGATTCCAGATCCCTGATCTTTCAACCCGACTTTTTGAAGAAATGTTCGGAGCTTTTGACCTTAATGTATTTGCAGGATTCTCATTTGAGATTCTCCTGCATGACAGATATGTAACAAAAATAGATAATAACACCATCAATACTGAAATGTAGATAAAGCTCATATCAAAACCAGGATTCCACCTAGGCATGCTGTAACTTGATGTCAATGTTGGATAAAACATTCTAGGAATTACCGCAGGCCCTATCATTAAACCTAAAATGGCTCCTGCCAAAACGGGCCAAAATCCATAAGAAATGTAATGCAGGATTATTATTTTATCTTTGAATCCAACAGCTTTTAGAATTCCAATTTGAGTGCGCTGATGTGTGACTATCCGAGTCATTGTCGTCAAGAGAGTTAGAAATGTGACTAAAATAAATACAATAGGGAATACATCCCCAATCATCTTATGCTGTGCCATTTCATCGGCGAATTTGGAAACGCTGATTTGGTCTTCCTGTTTGGTGAATGACAAGTAATCTATTGAATCATCCAATTTGTCTTTAAACTCACTATCCGAGCAATTATACTTAACAAGAGCAGTATTATAAACTATATCTCCAGGAAATGCCTCACTAGACAAATATGCAAATCCAATCTGTGAAAAGTCAGGAGTAAATGATGAGGGGGAGGATTCATATATGTATTCCGGAGAATAACCCAAACCTTTTATCTCCTTTGTAATCTCAAGGCCATTAATTTCAAAGGTGATGTTGTCTCCAACCTTCAAGTCCCTCTCATGGGCAAAACGCTTATCCAGCCAGACCCCAGAATCATCAGATGCATTGAAATCTTCACCTTCGGTAGAATAGAACTTGGATATCGTTCCGTTTTCCGTGAAGTGCAGCGTGATGTCAGGATTGTTTTCCATGTCTGCCTGCGATTGAATGACAAATTGCCTATCGATTTCGTTTGAAAATTCCCTTATTTCATCTATTGAAGAGTCATCAAAGTTAGTGTTGTAAATCCAGCCATCAGCCAGGTTTGTCTGGGCATAATAATCATTGGAAGTCTGCACAAGCCCATAGTATTCCCCATATATTCCACAGTAAGCAAAAATGCCTAAAAATGCCATGAGAAAAATTGCAATAAACTGCGTTTTATTGATCTTAATATCTCTCAACATTTTTTTGGATAGTGACATGATATACTATTTGAAAAACTGAATATAAAAAACCTCTTTTTAATTGAATATATGAACCATTAAAAAACACGAATTGACATCAATATTGCAAAATATCATGGCACCAATACATTAACATTAAGTGCAATGCAACAGCACCATTACTAAAAATTGAGATATATATCAAAAAAGTAAAAATGATAAAAATTAGAAAAAACAGCTAAACGTGACCGAACAGCATCAAGTCACCATTCCAAATCTGTGACCTTTTTCGGACTTTCATTAATGACAACACTTTCGATTTGGCCGTTTTTGATTCGGATGACCTTATCGGCCGCCTCAGCAAGTATTGCATTGTGGGTCACGATGACGACAGTGGTATCCTGATTATTGCTCATATCCTGAAGCAAATTCAAAATGAGAACTCCTGTCTTGGAGTCAAGGGCTCCTGTCGGCTCATCACATAAAAGCATTGTCGGCCTTTTAGCGACAGCCCTGGCTATTGATACCCTCTGCTGTTCACCACCAGACAATTGCGCTGGAAATTGATTTGCATGATTTTTAAGTCCAACAGAATCAAGAACCTTTAAGCCATCTATATCCACATCAACAATGTCTTTCATTAGCTCAACGTTTTCAAGAGCTGTCAGGTTTGGAATCAGGTTATAGAACTGGAAAATGAAACCTACATTCTTGGCCCTGTAACTTGTAAGCTGGTTGTCATCGAATTTCTCCACATGATTGCCTTTTACAATAATCTCTCCAGAAGTGACTGTATCAAGCCCTCCTAAAAGATTCAGGAGTGTCGATTTGCCCGCTCCAGACGGCCCTAGAATCACGACGAATTCACCTTCATCAATCGTGAAATTTACCTTATCCATGGCCTTTAAGGTGTGGTCACCAGATTTATAAAACTTATCCACATCTCTAAATTCAATAATTGTAGTCATTAATATTTTTTCTTGAATTAGTTATACTTATATTTTTATTTTTTTTTAAAAAATCAAATTTAGTTTTCATCAACACCCCCATTAAAGAAACATATAAAACATTTCAAAACTAAAAATTATATTATAATAAAATAGTACAGGAAAAATGCAAATGTCATTTAAAAAAGATGAAATGTTGATAATGCCTGCTGTCGACATTAAAAACGGGAAATGCGTGCAACTTGTTCAAGGCGAACCGGGCAGTGAAATGGTTGAAATAGACAATCCTGAAAAAGTTGCAAGACACTGGGAGGATTTAGGAGCTCAAAACATCCATGTCATCGATTTGGATGGAACAATAAATGGGGTTGCCAGCTTTGATGTAATCAAAAAAATCCTAAAGGAAGTGTCAGTTCCGATTCAACTTGGCGGCGGGATAAGGAGCGTTGAATATGCTCGTCAACTCTTGGATTTGGATATCGAAAGAATAATCATTGGAACAATGGGAATCAAACAGCCGGAAACAATTACTCAACTTTCAGACGAATACGGTTCTGATAGAATCATGATTTCCCTTGACAGCAAGGACAATAAAGTCGTGATTAAGGGATGGCAGGAAAAAATCGACAAGTCCCCAAGTGAAATCTCACAAGATTTCAAAGACCACGGGGCGGGCAGCATCCTGTTTACAAATGTTGACGTTGAAGGCCTTTTAGGCGGTTTTTACACACAACCTGTAGAAGAGCTGAAAAAATCTGTAGATTTGCCTATTGTTTATTCCGGAGGAATCACAACAATAGATGACATTAAGAAATTAAATGAAAGCGGTGTCGAGGGAGTTGTAATTGGCTCTGCACTTTACACAGATAAAATTGATTTGACTGAAGCTTTAAAATACCAAAAGAGGTAATCAGATGAAAAAAGTAATGGCAAGTGGAACATTCGATTTATTGCATCCGGGTCATGGCGTTTACCTTCAAGAAGCAAAGAACCTTGGAGGATACAAATCCAAACTTTACGTTGTTGTGGCAAGAGATTCAACAGTTGAAAAAAGAAAAAGAGTGCCGATTGTTGGCGAGAATCAGCGTTTGGAATTGATTAAAATGTTGAAACCTGTGGATGAAGCTTATTTAGGTAACGAAGAAGGGGACATATTTAAAATTGTAAAAGAAATCGACCCGGACATTATAGCTATTGGACCTGATCAGACACACAATGTTGAAAAACTGCAAAAGGCGGTTGATGAGAGAGGCCTGAAGGCACGCGTGCAACGTGTCAAAGTCTATCACAAAGATGAACTCGACAGTAGCTGTAAAATTATTAAAAAGATTAAGAACACTGACTTTGAAGGAAAAATATTGGATAACTGTGAAGATTAGAGGAGATTATTAAAATGTTTAAAGTAGCTATTATAGGAGCAAGCGGATATACTGGTGGAGAGCTTTTAAGAATGCTTTTGAACCATCCTGAAGTAGAGATAACAGACATCACTTCAAGACAATACGATGGAACTCCAGCACATAAAATCCACCCACACATACGAGATTCAGGACTAGTGTTTAAGAACAAAAGCCCTGCAGATTTGGATGCCGATGTCGTATTCACTGCAACACCTCATGGAGCATCCATGAAAATTGTCCCGGAAATCCTGGAAACCGGCGCAAAGGTCGTTGACTTAAGCGGAGATTACAGATACAGGGACACAGCAGTATATGAAAAATGGTATGGAATGGAACACACTGACAGTGAAAATAAGGGCGCATTCGGACTTCCCGAACTATACAGGGATGAAATCAAAAAAGCAGACCTTGTTGCAAATCCTGGATGTTTCCCAACAGGCGCGATTTTATCTTCATATCCGCTAGTCAAAAACGATATCGTCGATAGAATAATTATCGATTCAAAAACTGGAGTCAGCGGAGCTGGAATCAATCCGTCAGCAACTACACATTATCCAAACATTGCAGATAACGTGAATCCATATAAGATATCTTCACACAGACACATGTCTGAAATACAACAGGAACTAAAAGGCTTTGAAGGCGTTAAAGTATCGTTTACTCCTCATTTGGTGCCTGTAATAAGGGGAATACAAACTACAAGCCATAGCTTTTTAAACGAGGAGAATATGGATATCACACCAGATGAAATCAGAAAACTTTACCAAAAGGAATATGGAGGAGAATTCTTTATCAAACTTATGGATGAAGGGGAAATTCCACACCTGAGTGCCGTGAGAGGATCCAATTTCGTTCATGTTGGAGGCTTTGAAATAGATGAGACCGGAAGACTTGTCATGCTTTCAGCCATCGACAACCTTGTCAAAGGCGCATCCGGTCAAGCCATACAGAACATGAACATCATTCTAGGCATAGACGAAACTGCAGGTTTAACACACTTCGGCCTTCATCCTTAATAAAAATTAAATAGAAAGGGGATTGAAATGAGTACAATATTCATATATTACTCGCAAGGAGGAAGAACAGATTTAGTGGCTAGAATATTGGCCAAACATTTAGATGGGGATTTAGTGAGAATTAAAGATTTGAAAAAACGTAAAGGATTTGGAAACAAATTAATATCTTCAATAAACGCATTCAGGGAAACAAAAACAGATATCTCTCCTGAAAAAGTCGATGTAAGCAATTATGATACAATCTATTTCGGAACACCGACCTGGGCCGGAAATCCAACACCTGCAATCCTGACAATAATTGACAGATGCAATCTAACCGGGAAGGATGTGATTCTATTTGCCACCATGGACGGCACCAATGCGGATTCGAACATTAAAAGACTTGAAGAAAAAATTAAAATGCGAGGCGGAAGAGTTATTGAAACCTTCACACTTGCAACAAAAGACAAAACCCCCGAACAGTTAGTTAAGGATACTGAAGCAATAATCGAAATTAAAGATTTGAAAATCTATAAAAGGTAGTTAATATGGCTCAAAAAGATAAATCTGAATTGAAAATTAAAGCAATTGAAAACGGTACAGTGATAGACCACATTACAGCGAATAAATCCCTGCATATTCTCAAGATTTTAGGTCTTCCGGATAATGAAACAAAAAACGTCACAATAGCTATGAACGTGTCATCATCTGAAATTGGAAGAAAGGATATCCTGAAAATTGAAAACAGAGAATTGGATCATAATGAACTAAATCAAATTGCTTTGGTTGCTCCTAAGGCCACAATTAACATTATTAGAAACTTTGAACCTGTTAAAAAAGATAAAATTGGGCTTCCTGAAAAAATCACATCAATCTTAAAGTGTACAAACCCCAAATGCATCACCAACTATTCCAATGAGCCTATAACCCCTAAGTTTAATGTTATTGAGGAATATCCTCCTGTCGTCAGGTGCCATTATTGTGAAAAACTAATAAAAACAGAAGAAATCGAAAAACAATTCGAATAACATTATTTATTTAATAAATAATCAGCCAATCTTTTTGCAAGTGCGAGTATTGTTAAAATAGGCGGTTTTCCAGGGGAAATTGGCAATACGCTTGCATCACATACATACAGATTCGGTATTTCAGTTTCCAGATTGCTGTCAACCACTTTTCCTATAGGCACTGTTCCGCCAGGATGCGCTCCCCTATAGACAGTCGAACCGATTGTGGTCGGGTCAACCCCTGCCTTTTCCAAGATCATGCCCGCAACAGCAACCCCTTCAGCGAGATATCGGATATCATTAATGGTGTTTACCTTATTAATAAAGCCATCACTGTGAACATATCCCTTGGCCTCATCAGGTGTCTTCACCATAATAGATAATATGTCCTCATCCCTTACGTCATCGCGATTGATGTTATCTTTAATGAATGATGAAAAATGAGGGGACAAAACAAAGTTTTTGCCTATCACCAAACCTGCCATCTGCACTTCAGAGTTGAATTTGATGTCCTTAAGATAGCCTCCAACGGTTACAAAAGGATCGAAGAACAGCTCACGGCCGATGCCTGTCAAGCCAGAACTTCTCAATATTACCGCTGATTCGACAGCCCCTGCACATAAAATAATCTTATCGGATTTAAGCAGGTATTCCTCGCCATCTTTTATATATTTAACGCCGCAAGCTTCAAGGTTGCATAGAATAATGTCTTTCACGTTTGCTCCGCTTATCAATTCTGCGCCGGCTTCGACTGCCTTATCTACGAAATCCTTTGCAGTCCATTTTGCATTGGCCGGACATCCAAATGCACATCTGCCGCATTGAACACATTCCTCTTCCCGAATGGCTTTTGGCATTTTTTGAGTATTTAATCCCAATTCATTAGCGGCATCTAAAAATAGCTGTGTTCCTCTACCAATATGGGAATCATCAAGTTCATGAACACCAACCAATTTTTCCAAATATTCGTATTCATCTGTCAAATCAATTCCATATTGATGAAGTTCACTGTCTAGGGCCCTTACCATATTGGCCATGGACACGATTGTTGAACCTCCAACACATGTCGTTGCAAGCAAATCGACATCGGGAACATATTCATTATAATAATTAAATCCATCTTTAGGATTGATATATTGTCCTTTTTCCAAGATGATGACTTCCTGGCCATTTCTTGCAAGCTCATAAGCCAAAATTCCACCACCCGCACCGGTACCGACAATTATATACATTGAATCACCAAATTTTTAAAGAGCATTTCCTAAATGTATATTAAACTTTATAATATAAAAACATTAGTATTCTCTAAAATATAAAATTTAATAAAGAAAATATAAACAAACTTTAAAAATACTGAATTTTAATGAACATTATTAAAATGTTGCCTCCCAATATCATTATTGCTTTAAATTTAAAAAATATTTATTAGATACGTAATACTAAATTAAATATTAGATTAATATAATGTGTGATAAAATGGAAGAACATCTAGATTTATTTGAAAAAGTTATTGAACAAACTTCCAAAAAAGTAGATTACATTGATATTCGCTCAGGAATTGGTGTGAACACATCACTATTAATGAAAGATGGGGATGTGGATGAAATCAACACCGGGATGAGCTTAGGCGCAAGAATCAGAGTGCTAAATAATGGCGCATGGGGTTTTGCATATACCACAGACTTGTCAAAAATCAATGAAATAACCCAAACCGCTATAAAATTATCCGGTTCACTTAAAGGGGATGTCAGATTAAGTGAAAGCGAAGTTGTTAAAGATAAGATCAAAGTAGATGTCAAAATACCTTTCAAAGACGTGTCCGTTGAAGAGAAAAAGGAAATCATGAAAACAGCCTGCGATGCTGCAGCAATCGATAAGGTAAACAGCACAACAGCAAGCTATGTGGACAGCGAAGTGAATGAGCTATTCATGAACAGTGAAGGCAGCGAAATTCAAATCTCCACATCCCGAGTCAGGATGGCCTTGAATGCCTCTGCAACAGATGGTGAAATAATTCAATTCGGTCACGGCAGCATGGGCGGAGTCAAAGGCTTTGAAGCAATAGCCGACAGAGACATTGAAGAGTTCGGAAGAGAAATCGGCGAAAAGGCAGTTAGATTGCTTGATGCCAAACCTGCACCTTCCGGGAAATTTCCAGTAATAGCCGACCCCGAACTAACTGGAGTTTTAATACATGAGGCATTGGGCCATGCTGTAGAAGGCGATTTAATCCTTCAAAATGATTCAATACTCAAAGATAAACTAGGCGAGATGATTGCATCAGATATCGTGAATATTTTTGATGATGCAAGCCTAAAAGAAGGCTTTGGATACTACCCTTATGATGTTGAAGGCATAAAAACAAAACCGAACCAATTAGTTAAGGACGGAAAATTGATTTCACTTTTAAACTCAAGGGAAACCGCATCACAGCTGGGCATGAAATCATCCGGGAATGCAAGATCCATAATTTCCGAAAAACCAATTGTAAGAATGAGCAATACCTACCTGCAACCAGGAGACAACACATTTGAAGAATTAATCGAAGACATTCCCGATGGAATCTATCTTAAAGGTTCAAGAGGAGGGCAAGTGGACACTGGAAAAGGCATTTTCCAGTTCAATGCCGCTGAAGGATATTTGATTGAAAACGGCGAGTTGAAAACACCTCTTAGAGACGTTTCACTATCCGGAAATATCCTGGAAACATTGAAAAACATTGACGCCATTGGAAATGACTTTAAATTAAGCGTCGGATTTTGCGGAAAGGACGGGCAAACTGCCCCTGTAGGCGATGGAGGACCTCACACAAGAATATTGAATGCATTAGTAGGAGGAATGGGATAATGATTAGTGATAGAGCAGGACAATATTTAGTTGAAATAGCAAAAAAAACAATCGAACATTACATTGAAACAAAAGAGACCTTGGAAATACCTGAAGACCATCCTATTGAACTGGATGAAAAATTAGGTGTCTTCGTTACATTAAACAAAAACAATGCGTTAAGAGGCTGCATCGGCTATGCCGAACCAATCGAACCTGCCATAAAAGCGACTATAGAAGTGGCTATTGCCGCTGCTTTTAACGATCCGAGATTCAGTGCGGTAACTAAAGATGAATTTCCAATACTCGATTTGGAAGTCACAGTCTTGACAAAACCTGAAATGATTATAGTGGCCCATCCTGACCAATACTTTGAGGAAATTGAAATTGGTGAAGATGGCTTAATTATCCAAAAGGGATATTCAAGAGGCCTTTTACTCCCACAAGTAGCAACAGAAAACGCATTCACAATCGAGGAGTTCTTAGAACATACCTGCATGAAGGCGGGAATAAGTGCAGACAGCTGGATGGATGAAAGCTGCGATGTTTATAAATTCCAGGGCCAAATTTTCAAATAGTGATAAAAATGATGGCACCATAGAAATTATCAGTTGCTTATGAAATTACTTGTCAAAAGGCTATTTCAAAAAATACCCCATCTAATTGGCCGGTTCATAATCAATACTATCATCCGAAAGCCAAAGCCCAACATTCCCACCTAATTTTCTACTATCAATTCCTGCTCCTTTTTAAACATGTCAATTGCATATCTCATTGACCATGCCATTACGCTTTCTTTTGAATCCAAATCCTCATCGGCATCAGCGTCTTTATCTATTATATCCAATAAATTTTTATTCAATTCATCAGAGCATCCATTAACATCAAGATAAGACAATATAAAATTACATAAATTTGAAATCATGAACTGGAGATTGTACAATTCCCTGTTATCATCATTCACCTGAATGTTTTCACGGACAATGCTTTCAGAGACAAACAGGGTTGTCTTGTTTCCCGCATTCTCTCCAAGACATTTCTGGCGGATTAGATCAATTGACTTTTCATTGATGCGCCAGCAGATTTCCAGATTGTTTCTTGTTTCTTTTTCAATAGAATATGGTAAAAACTTAAAGTTAAAGAGTGAAACCGCACCTACACCGACAATCACCCACAGTATTTTTAATGTGATGGCATCCGGAGCATTAATATAGGACAGGGAAGTCATGACAGACATCAGTGTTGTTGCAGTATTTCTGATTAACCTGTCCTTAATTTTCCAAACGAAGATAAAAAGACATGTTACAACAACGATAAAAATCATAGTTCCCTTGGATACTGGAATGAAAGGCAGGGCAATAAGGAGAATTGCAAAAATAAAAATCCCTAAAAACGTTGCCTGAATACGTTTTTTGGCAGTGTATGCCATATCATCAATATATGGCACCATCATTGAAACGGTTACAAAAAAGAGCCATTTGGTAAAAGGCAAATTGAAAAGCAATGTTAACACTTCCCACAAAAGCATTATGACTGCCATTTTAAATGCAAATACGAATTTGACGGAACGAAAAGTGAACTGGCTTCTGTTGAATGGCTTGAATATTTGAATCAGTATCTTTTTGTTTGGGATTGCAGATTCATCGCTTAAATCCTTATTCAGTTCATTGACAATGATTTCAAGATTCAATAGGACATGCTTCATTTTCATTGACTTGATTTCAATTCCCTCAAAGACTTCCTCGATTTTAATCACACGGATTTCAGAGAGGACTTTTTTAATGTATCTTAGTTCCTCCCCAGATAAATCGCTTAGAGAAAGAGATATCCCACGGACTGGAACGCTTTTATAATGTTGAGAACAGATTGCTGTTTTGGACTTGGGAAGTATTTGTATTCAAAACGGTGATACAGGGATAAATAAAAGCCTTTTGCTGTTTTAAAACTGTCGGTAGAAACCTCCTTGCCTTCCAGTTTCAAATCAATTGCCCTCCTCAGCTCTTCAACAAGATTATCCAGTGTTTCCTTAGATAAATTATAGTGCTTATCCCTGTTAATGACAATATTTAAGCCAACGATGAATACGGCTCCGAAAGCCAGTGCCATGAGCCTCAAAGGCAGATTTTCAAGGGACACGGGATTTGCCGACATGATGAAATAACACAGAAGATAAGGCATGTAAACGTCACTTCTAAAGAGGCGATATGAGGAGAGTGTAGTTCCAAAAACAACCAGAAACGTCAGAATGCAGCTTAAAATCGTTATCGGACTATTAAGATAAGAAACGATTCCCATAACCAGCAGCAAACCTAAAATCTTAACAAAAGATAAGCCCGGTTTATATGACAAATCCTCATTGAGATTCATGAATGCGGCTATGATGATCATTATCCCTACTGCAGTATTTTTCCTTCCAAAAAAAATCATGTAAAAAAGCATTGCCCCAATCAATGCTGAAAACATGAATATTTTTCGTTTTATAGCCTTATCCATTTACTGCACCACATCCATTCAATAATCAAATCAGGAAAAAAATCATCATTAAAAAAAAGAAGAAAGTGAGAGATGAACTCTCATGGTTTTTTGAATTTTTTATCAGGTTTTTTAATCTCTTTATCCGTCAGCCGGAGTGTCAGCACGAAAATGATTGCCATCAGGGCCGCCGTCACATACATTACGAACTGCATGGAATCCTTAATGATGACATTTACAACATTCTGAACAGTACTGTTTTCTGAATTAACCTCGTTTATACTGCCTATTGACTGGAAGTAATTATATACGTTTTTCTCAAATGCCTGGTCACCGGAATGCTCCGGAGCATATGTATTGACTCCATCAGTAATACCTCCGATAACTCCAAGAATTAAAATTACTCCGATAATTGCTGTACCCATTGACTGACCTAATGTCTGACCGGTTGTAACAATACCTGATGCATTGTTCTGACTTTCTTCAGGAATATTGCTTAATGCAATGTCCACACCTAAAGCCATTACAAAACCAAGCCCTGCCCCCAATACGAAGAGTCCAGGCATTAATTCAAGCATTGTAGTGGCCATTGTAAACTGCTGGCTTAAAATCAGACATCCGACGATTGATATTATACAACCTACAGACATGAGTATCTTGTGATTCAGTTTTGCAGACAGTTTCGGGGCCGCCAGTGCAAAAAGAAGCAAACCTAAAGTCATAGGAAGCAAAGTCAAACCTGTGTTGAATGCAGATAAAGCCAATACGCTTTGCAGATAAACGGAAACTGCAAACAATGTTCCTCCCATAGCAAGATTAACCATTAACCTGAGGAGAGTACCGACCCGCAGATTTCTGTCTTTAAACAATTCAACATCTAGCAACGGTACGTTGCCTTTTCTTTTTCTTTTGATTTCAAACAATGCAAAGACCGCAAGGACAACCAGACCTGCAACCATTGCGGCTATACTGAAAGTGGTATCATCAGTCAGCATCAAAATACCAATAACAAAGAGAACAAGGCCTGCAAAGGAAACGATAGATCCTGTGATATCCAATTCGCTTTTGGATCCGGTCGCTTCGAAATAAGGTATTCTGCCGGAGAGTCCTAAAACGACTAAAACGATTATAAATTCAACTGCAAATCCTAGTCTCCAGGTGAAGTATGATGTCACAACCCCACCGAAAAGCGGACCGATAGCAGCGGCAATTGCAACCAGTGCGCTTTCAATTGCAAGGGCAAATGTACGTTTGTCACCATGATAGGTTCCGCTTATTATGGAAACGGCTGTAGGTGTCATTAATGCACCGCCAATACCTTCCAGTAATGCCCATCCGACAAATAACATTAAAACGCTGGAGCTTAATGCTGCAGTCAATGTACCAACACCATAAATCACGGCACCAATTAAAAACAGTTTCTTTTTACCGACTATATCCTGAAGCTTGGTACTTAACAGCATGAGTGAAGCAGTAATGAGAGTATAAAATGATGAAATGGATTGAATGGTACTCACATCAGTATTCAAATCAGCAACTACTGAAGAAATACTAACATTCATGAATGTAGTATCCAAAGCTATGATAAAGGTAGCAAAACAAACAAGGATTAAAGGAATCCAAGAGTGTTCCTTAATAGTTTCATTCATATTTGATTAATCCTCCTTTATATATTACAAATTTTATTATGTAATATATATGATATATAAGTTATGAAAAAATGATGGGAAAAGGAAAAGTAGATGCTATTCTTTTTAAAAAATTTTAAAAAAAATAATTAATGTTTAACCAACTTTTAATTAAATGAATTCCAAACATTATCCACAAATTTAATTAATCATCCCAGTCAAAAGAATATTATTGAAAAGTTAAGAGAGAACTGATATTTAAAGTGATATAAATGATGATACCAACAATACCTACTCCTGAAGAGATTTTGGATAAAGGATTCAGCAGAGGTAAAAAGCAAGCAGACCTAATGAGGTCTCAAAAGATACCTAAACATCTAAAAGGAAAAAGAATTGAAGAGAGGAGAGTTGTAACCTCCTGTCAAGTCATTAAAGATAAACTAAAATCAATAATTGATTCCGTTCCGGAAATTGAAAGCCTGCACCCATTTTACCAGGACTACATTGACATTACTGTTGGTGTGGATGATATGAAACAAGCTTTGGGAGCTTTAAATTGGGCTTATGGAATTATTACCCAACTTGAAAAGGAATATGGTGCAAAAATTAGGAAAAACCCTTCTGAAAGGGCGACTGCTATTCAAAAACAAGCCTACGGAAGAATTTCCTCTGTCATAAATAAAATTAAAAAGGATCTTGACTTTTTGGACTTTGCAAAACAGAACCTTAGAAACATGCCGACAATTGATTTTGACGCAACCACAATCGTCATTGCGGGCTTTCCAAACGTGGGAAAATCAACGCTTCTAAGGCAAATTACCGGAGCTGACCCTCAAGTCGCTAACTATCCGTTTACTACAAAGGGAATACAAATAGGACACACAGAAAGGCACTGGAAGAGCATTCAAATCATTGACACACCAGGATTGCTGGACAGGCCCGTATTGGAGATGAATGACATTGAAATGAATGCGATTGTAGCGCTTGAACATCTTGCCGATGCAATACTGTTTATTTTTGATGCCTCCGAAACCTGCGGATTCCACCTAGACAACCAATACAATCTCCTAAAGCAGATTGAAAAGATCTTCTCTGAGGTTCCAGTATTCTACTTGTTTAACAAGATGGACCTTGTTGAAGACAGGCAATACCTTAACCAATACATTGATGATGAAGACAAGTCAATTTTCATATCAGCCATCGAAGGAGAAGGCATTGACCTAATAAATAAAAAAATAGACACCATCAAAAAGATAGACCGCACAATTGAAAATGAAGATGATGAGTACTACTAATTCTCATCCCATCTTTCAACATTGAACGAATCCTTAGAGCGTATTCCAACCAGAGAAGCGAAGATTGCAATGATACATATGATTGTGCAGATTATGCAAACCAATTGCGAACTTTGGACTATCATTACTGCATATTCACCAGAAAGCTTTAAACCACCCATTATCCAAGCGAATATCAATGTCAAAATGCCCAAACTCATGGTCTGGCCAATAGTTCTCATTGCAGATTGCGCTGCAGATGCATTTGGAGTTTCATTGGCTGGAACGGAACTCATGATTGCATTGGTGTTCGGAGTCGTGAACAATCCCATTCCAACACCCTGCAGAACCATGGCAATGACTATTAGATAAAGAGGAACGTTTGCATCTAAAAACACCAATATCAAAAGGGCGATTGTTGTAATGCCCATCCCAATTGCAGCCAGTTTTTGAGGATGAATTTTATCAGACAGCTTTCCGGCATTTGGAGCCATTATCGCCATGATGATTGGGGTTACAATCAGCATCAGCCCTGACAGTTGAGCATTCCATCCCCTCACATATTGAAAGTGGTAATTAAGGATTGTTGTTATTGAAGCTATCGCAAGATAACTGCACAATGCCGCAACATTTGATGATGTGAACTTCATGTTCCTAAACAGGTTCATGTTGAAGGCCGGGCTTTCGACTTTAAGCTCATAATATCCGAAAATAATCAATAGAACCAATCCTATTACAATGGCAATTGCTCCAAAGCCATTCATCATGTTAGTGAAGCCATAGATGAACAATGAAATGCCGATTCCATATAATATATAACCTAATGTGTCGATCCTGCTTTCCTCATAGGTTTTCCACTCCTTAGGTATTTTTAGAATCATGAGCACTACACAAAGCATCAAGAATGGCAAGACAAAGTAAAACATTGCTCTCCAGCCGAAGTTGTGCACCAGAAATCCGCAAAATACAGGCGATAGGGATCCCGCCAAATAGATTCCAGTTACGGTGAATCCTAATGCCTTTCCCCTGTTCTGCGGTTTGACTGCCTGAACAACCATTGCAATTGCAGACACGTTTGAAAATGCAATTCCGATGCCCTGGAATATCCTGCATACTAAAAACGATTCTGTTGAAAATGACAGGCATGCCCCAACGGATGCAACCAGAAATATTGAAACACCAATGATCAATGACTTTTTAACGCCGTACTTTCCTGAAATTTGACCGGCGGGAAGCGTGAACACTGCAATGACAAGTGCAGTCAATGTGGTAATCCAATTTTGGAAGACATTGTTCATTCCAAACTCTGATGCGATAGCCGGAACTCCCAAGACTATGCCTACCGATAAGAACACCGCAAAAAATGAGGTGATGAACGCTACAAATACAACATATGTCTCCGATTCAAATTTCATGATTGATTGCCCCCGCATAACTTGTTAGATGCTCTTCTTTAGTTTAGTTATAGCTATTAACATATTACTTTAAAAAAACATATAAACATTTTGACAAATTTGAATGATATTCATCCAATTTCAAGAAAAGATGAAGCATTATTAAAATTTAATATAAATTCGCATGGAACATATAAATAATTAAAATTACATACCATAATATATGATTGGAACTATTTTAGCAGTGATATTTTTTGTGATTATCATCATATCCTGTTGTGCAAGTGACAGCAAGTCTTCCAACAGCAACACCACCACAATAAAAACCGTGTCCCATTCCAATAGGGGAAACACTTATTATCCACGCGATTCATATTCCGAATGCCCTGCCTGTGGTGCACCATACTATGATGGCTATTGCGAAGAATGCGGATATCCGGACATCAATCAGGGATGGCTAGGAGAAGATTAGGGTTAAACATTACCGTTTTGATTGGGAAGTGATTGAATATGGCATCAAGCAAAGATTATCTGGAATACATACTGGAGCAACTGTCCGACATTGAAGACATAACCTATAGGGCGATGATGGGAGAATACATCATATACTATCGAGGAAAGATCATCGGAGGCATTTACGACGACCGTTTTCTCGTCAAGCCTGTCAAATCAGCCATGGCAATGATGCCAGATGCAGATATGGAATTGCCCTATGAAGGCGCAAAGGAAATGCTGCTTGTCGATGATGTTGAAAACAGAGAGTTTCTTGGAGAGCTATTGGAAGCTATGTATGAAGAACTTCCGGCTCCACGCAAAAAGCGCAAATAACAATAAAAGTAGCATTGGCTATTTGAAGCCTGCTTTTTTAAAAAAATAAATATAAAAACACTTTAGAAATTAAAATTAAAAAAAAAGGTTTTGAGTTTGTAACTCAAAACATAAACTATATTCTGATTACAATTAAACTAGTTAACTGTAATTTTAACGGATTTTGAAGATGCCTTGTAATAACCGTTTCCTGCAAATTTAACTGTTGCAGAATATTTGCCTTTTTTAGTTAATTTGGTTATTTTAAATGTAGCTTTACCGTTGGAATTGGTAGTGGCAGTATAAGTTTTGCCTTTAATATTCAAGGTAACTTTAGCGTTTTTAATAGCCTTATTTTTATTATTTTTCAAAATAACTGTATATGCTTTGGTTTTTACCTTGGCTTTAAAGGTTTTTGCACTAGCGGTTATTTTGGAAGCTGCTTTTTCAATGACAATTTGATTTTTAGCTAAAATCTCATTATTATATTCAGTGTAAACATAATATGAGCCTGCCGCTAAATTTATTTTTAAGGTTGCAGTACCATTTGCATCCGTTCGCTCAATATAGTCCTTATTGTTGATTGTAAATATGACATTCTTTCCCGCTTCTACGGTTTTATTTGATTCGAGAATGGTTGCTTTAAAGACAGTTGTGCCGGAATAGACTTTTTCAATGTCAGCAGTATTGGCAGTCAATTTTGATCCTCCAAATATGTCCATGAAACTGGAAATATCGAAAGTTGTTCCATTGCCTGTTCCGTTTAAAAAGCTTGAGATATTGAAAGATGTTCCATTACCAAAACTGAAGGTACCGTTAGCGAAGCTTGAGATATTGAAGGTTGTTCCATTACCCAAACTGAAAGTACCGTTTGTTAAATCACCAATATTGAAAGTTGTTCCATTTATATTGAAAGTCATATTTGAAAAATCAAACTTGGTGCCGTTACCTGAACCGAAACTAACCTTTTCAGATTTATCAGCAACTCCAAGCTTGGCAGAATCGGCAGCGCTTGGCTCTTCTTTAATTGCGTCTTCTTTTTCAACAACAACGCTTACTTGATTGTTATCATCTGCATCAGATACTGCAGCAACATCTGCATTATCATCCGCAGCGCTTACTGCACCAATGGCCAGTAAAGAAATAAAGACCATTGCAATAAGCAATAAGCACTTATTTGCTTTAAAAATAAAAATTCCTCCTTTTAATTTTTTAAAATAAACTTTTATTAAACGTCAGGTTTTTGAAGATTTTTCAATCTTTTAATCGAAAAACCATATCCAACAATTAATTGACCGATATATTATACACATAATATACAATATTATAAAATAAATATTATATATACATTATTGATTTTTTAGTTAAAATCAAAATTTTGAATGTATTCGTGAATTTTGTCTGCAATTTCAAATCAATTGATTTTAAGAAACCCCATCCAAATGGGGTTAAAAATGATGCAATCACAAAGTTTTTTAAAGAAGAAATACTAAACAATTTAATATTATAAAAAAATGTATAAAATAAGAGGCAATTTAATATGAAAATTACAGTTGCAGGCGTAGGATATGTAGGGCTTTCACTTGCTGTTCTACTCGCTCAAAAACATGATGTTACAGCTATTACAACTACAGAATCAAAAGCAGAAAAGCTAAATCAATTTATCAGTCCTATCCAGGACGATGAAATAGAAAGATTTTTTAAGGAGACCCGTGATGGAGAAAGGAAACTTAATCTCCATACAACCACCGACAAGGAAGCGGCCTATAAGAATGCTGAGCTTGTCATCATAGCTACACCAACAAATTATGATGACGTCAACCATTTCTTCGACACATCCGCCGTTGAGGATGCCATAGAATGGACCCTCAAGGTCAATCCGGATGTCCTTATGGTAATAAAGTCAACAATACCTGTTGGTTATACTGAATCAGTGCGTGAGAAGTATGGGGTCAAGAACATAATATTCTCTCCAGAATTCCTGCGCGAGTCCAAGGCGCTTTATGACAATCTCCATCCAAGCCGCATAGTTGTTGGATGCGATGATGACCAGAAAGAAGAAGGGCAGATGTTTGCAGAACTTCTATTAGAAGGTGCTAGGGAAGAGGAAAAAAGAGCCGGTTCTCCTAAACAGGACATTCCAATGCTTTTGGCCCATTTAACTGAGGCTGAAGCCATCAAGCTTTTCGCCAACACTTACCTTGCCGTAAGGGTGAGCTACTTCAATGAACTTGACACCTATGCCCAGACCAAAGGCCTTGACACACAGATGATTATAGACGGCGTATGTATGGACCCACGTATAGGCGGACATTACAACAACCCATCATTCGGATATGGAGGATACTGCCTGCCTAAAGACACAAAACAGCTCTTGGCAAACTATAAAGATGTTCCTCAGACCATGATCGAGGCGGTTGTCCATTCCAATTCCGTGCGTAAGGAGTTCATTGCAGACCAGATTATTTCAAGAAACCCTAAAACCGTTGGGGTTTACAGACTTACCATGAAGAGCAACAGTGACAATTTCCGCGCATCTGCAATACAAGGCGTTATGAAGCGCATAAAGGCAGAGGGAATTCCAATAATCATTTATGAGCCAACATTGGAGAATGGAAGCGAATTCTTCAAATCCGAAGTGGTAAATGACATTGACCGCTTCAAGAGTGAAAGTGACGTTATCCTCGCAAACCGCTTTGACTCACATATCCTTGGCGATGTCATGGATAAGGTATACACAAGAGACCTCTTCAGAAGAGACTGATACTAATTTGAACCTCCTCGGCTTAAAGAAGCGGAGAATTCTTGCAAAAATATGTTAAATTTTCATGAAATAGTGTTTAAGAATTAACTTAAACACGCATATTCATGTTAATTCTTTTTTTATTTTAAATTTTAAAAATGCATTTTATGAAAAAAATTATCAACTTATTGAATCGGATGTTTCCAGCCCAAATATTCAATTAGTTATGTTAAATAACAATAATAACCTTACTCATCATTAACTGATTTAAATATAATAACCTACAAATATTTATATATAAAGGTGTTGTGATGAGAGTAGAAAAAGAATACAGGCATTTAGAGGAAGTTGATGAAATCCGCATTTTTAATGCAAGCAAAAAAGACTTTTATAGACCTACTCCCAAGGAGTTTGATATTGAAGACATTCCCCTCCAGGAACTAATAAATAATATTCCAGTTGAAATTCATTCACTGATTCCTTATGATGAAGGCAGGGACTTTATTGTTCAAAATATTGGTAAATTTACCCTCAACAGATACCATTGCACTCCAGATGATGTGAAAGGAAGATTATTAAGCAAACTATCTCCACTATTTTATGAAATACTACATGATGATTTAATTGATGTTTACAAAAACAATAATGTGAAGAAAATAAGATTCGCATACTATAATAAAAATAAATTATCAAAACTAAGCAATGCAAAAATACTTTTTGACAATGAAAGAATATATGTAACAAGCCATAATATCGATACAGAAATTAGCAGCCGCATTGATCTAGAATATAGGGATTTTGATGAAGATAAAACTGACATAATGGAAAATTTTTCACAAACAGGCAGCTATTATAATATTAATGGAAAGTATACCTGGTCACAAGGAGTATTCAACATTATAAATCGTGCAAAAGAAGAAGCTGATGATTATTACAACATAGTTTTTGATTTGGTAATACCTGAAGATCAGCACATTGTAAATAAAATTTTTGAGAGCACCAACAATAAAACAACACAATGTGAGGAAATCATTCGCATCAAAACCAAAGACGGCACTTTAAAAATTATAGAACTTAATATCTATTCTTATTTTGATGAAAGCGGAATTATCATCCGCCAGGGACTGATAAATGACATAACAAAATACTCTGAGGACGAACTAACAAAACCCGTTGATTTTTTACTGAATGGTTTTAAAAACAGCGAAAAATTGGCTTTGTTAATCGAACCATTAAATCCCAAACAATTTAACTTCTCCAAAGGTTATTATAACATACTTGAAAAAGACCATAAGAAATATTATCATTCCAAGGATATCTTAAAGAACATCGCTGAAAAAGACAGCATTAATAGGATAAATAAGCTGATTAATGGCAAATTGAATAAAATCGACGAAAGTTTTACTTATTATGTTGATGGAAATCCTGACAATAAAAAGGTTGTTGAGCTATACATTGAACGATTTGAATATGGAAATTCCACACACAGCATAGGTTTTCTAACAGACATCACTGAAGGTCAAGAGAATTATGAGCAACTAATCAAATCCAATGAACAGAGGCTGATTTTAATTAAAGAAATCCACCATCGGGTCAAAAATAACCTGCAGATTTTAAACAGTTTTTTAAATCTTGAAAAAAGAGCATATGCCAATACTCCTGATTTGATAATTGAACATATGCAGGCACGCCTAACTTCACTGGCATTGCTGCATCAAAAGACCTATAACTCAAAGGATTTCAAAAATATTAACCTAAAAGATTATTTGGAGGATCATGATAGACAAACAATGAATGTGATAGATTCACCAACCCCTATTGAGTTTGAAACCCATGTAGATGAGAATTTAAACTTAACAATCGAAGTCATCACCCCTTTACTTCTAATAATCGATGAAATTACCATGAATGCCCTCAAGCATGCATTTCCAGATAGCTCAAAAAATAATAAGATAACAAAGACAATAAAAAGTTTAGGAAATAATACTGCCGAATTAATCATAAAAGACAACGGTGTTGGCTTAAACGATTTAGATAACATTAGCAAAAATTTAGGCTGTGAAATAATTAAAAGCTTGACTAAACAGTTAGGCGGGACTATCAGTCTAATTAAACAAGAAAAAGGAACTGCATATAAACTAATTTTCCCAACTGAAATGGAACATACTATCGAATAGTGCCATTGACATGTTTCAAGTGTTAGATAACAGATTTTCGCCTTGTGAAGTGAATCCTTTCAGATAAATATAAAAATTATATTACATGACAGATATCTTTCTTAAAATTTTAAAAAATGTCAGAAAAAACCTATTTTTTCAAATTCTGTTAAATATCATGTTTCATAATCCTTGCAAAACCTTCCAAAGGATATAGAATGCCCTAAATTGCAAAAATAATCAATGATTTCTTCGCCAGTGAAATCGAAATCTACCTCTCCGCCACTATGTATATACTGTTCATAGCAATGCCTGCAACCCTGATTGCAATAACTTCCATAAGCTTTATTCTCTTGTGTTTTTTTACTGCCAATTTCTTTTTCTTTTGCGATTCTGGATTTTTCCTCTCTTTCCCTTGCTTTTCTTAATTCGCTTTTTATGAAATGTTTGATTTCATCATCACTCATATTTTCTCTTTGATTAATAATCTTGATTTTTAAATCGCTTTTAATGTTAATTGCATCAATTGCTTTGCCTTTTCTTATTTCCGATTTGATTTCTTCAGATTCAAATATTCTATCAATCCTTTCCTTTTTTCTATTCCTTTCTTCTGCATCTTTCATTTCTTTTTCCAGTTTGGTTTTGCATTTGCCCATTAATTGGTTCATCCCGGATTCCACTCCGCCAACCACTCTTTTAATTTCTTTTTTAGTTTTATCTTTTTCCATATTGTTCGGCATTGGTTTTGATGAGGGATTATTGTATTTTATAGTGGATTTTTTTATTTTAGTCCCGCATTTGATGCAGAAATTATCACCCATTCGTAATCTAGCTCCGCAATTAGTGCAAAAATTGGCCATGTCATACCCCCTCAAATAGTATTGTTAAACAAATTTCAGTCCCCAAACTTATATATATCTTTTTAATTTCTGCTGTGTTCGTTGAGGTTGAAGAAAAAAAATTTAAAAACAAAGCAATTAGGAAAAACATAGTTACAAAAGGGAAGCGAATATGGAAGAACTTGTTATTTCCTTAAAGGCCATCCATAGTGGTCAGCAGGGTAATTGATGACATGATTGTTCAAATTATCAATATTGATGATGAGATAGTGGATTTGATTGGCATAATCATTAAGGACAATGTAGATTACATTCTTATTTCACTTAAATATTCTGGAATCTGCATAAATATAACAGAATATGAGGACATTGAGTCAAATATTGGGTTTAAACAATATTACAATTACAATCAAATGATGTTTTCTAATGTAGATTATTAGATTGCTTCATTTTAAATATTCTATAAACAGAACCTATACCCCAATATTGTGTAGTGAACAATAATAAACCTAAAAATACTTTAAAAATTAAATCAAAAACAAAAATTGGAAGGTCCATATCTATCAGTAATGAGAAAAAGGCCAATAAAAGTATAATTACGGTATAATGTTTTGCATATAGCCTCCACCCAATCACATCAATGGTTTTTTTAATGTTGATTAAATTAAAAGCATCCAGAATACTGCCGGTATCTGCTAGTTTAGCCAATGCAATTTCCATGAAGAACATGGTGAAATAAAATACTACAAAATCAATAACAATAAACATAAGCATATCTACAGGATTATGATGAAATAATAAAGGCGCCGTTTCGAAAAAATCAAACAGCAAATCTTCAACATCAACAAATGGAAAAGCAAATAGATAAGATACGAACTCAAAAAGTAACCCTTGAACAAAAATATAAACACCATAAACAACAGTTGATTTTATTCCCAAAACAATGACATCTTTGATTAATATTTTAGGCAATCGTTTACCATTATTTATTACATCTTTAGTGATGGCCATCCCGTAACCTGAAATAATAATATATGGTATAAATGACAAGAAAAGCACAGATTCTATCCTCATTTCATCAAAAATTCCCATTAGCATGGAAAATACGAAAAATAAAACTAGAATAAGTAAAAGAAACGGTTTATTATATGTTGTATACTCCAATATCCCTTTAACTATATCTAATAGCATGATTGCCTCCAAAATTCATAATCCCTAAAGAAATGAAAAAATTTTTCAAATGATATAAAGTATTATAATTATCATTAGAATTTACCTTAAAATAAAGTTTTATATTAAGATTAACAAAATGAATATATTTTTTTAAAAATATTCAATAGGAGCCATTTTGCAAAGTGGTGAAATTCCTGCATTTCCAAAATATATCATTTAAAATGAAAAAAAACATATATATTTTCAATAAAATAATTATTAATAGACGACATGGGAGGAAAGATTTTGAATAAAAAACTATTGCTAATAACCGCATTATTATTTTTAATAAGCATTAGTGCAGTTAGTGCACAAGACATTAATCAGACTGACGATAACCTAGACAGTTCTGATTCCGATATTCTCTCCACAGGTGAACCCAAATCATACAGTAATTTGCTAAATGACATTACCACAGGTTCCCCAAGCGGATTGAATATCCAATCTGACTATAAATTCAACAACCAAACCGATGGAAATTTTAAAAAAGGAATCGATTTGACTGTCGCAGACGACAGCACATACACTATTGAAGGAAATAATCATGTAATTGATGCAAATAAACAGGCAGGTATTTTTAAATTTACAAATGGTACTGTATATATAAATAACCTTAAATTAATTAACAGTGATATGTCCGCAATTGTATTGAACAACTGCGCATTGCATACAACCAATGTAACCTTTGAAAATAATTACGATTCTAGCGAAGGCAGTGCAATATATGCATCCGGCAGCGATTACTATAGTGCCAATGATAAATTTGTAAACAATTATGCTAAAAACGGTGCTTCAATATTTGGATTTCGCAGCATAATTGATATCGACAAATCCACATTTATAAACAATAAAGAAATTGACTGGGGTTTAATTTATGCATATAACTCCATCACAACTGTAAAAAATGTGGTTTTTGCAAATATGACTTCAAAATATGCTACAGCAATATTCTGTGAAAATAACAAACTCACTGTTTACAATACAGCATTCATTAATCTATTTGCAAAAAATACCGCCGGAGCAATTGGACTTAAAAATACATCTTCCGTAATCATTGACCACTGCAGTTTTATCAATTCATCCTCAAGCAAAAACGGCGGAGCAGTTTATGCAGACCTTAATGGAGGCCAATATGCCCCAATGAATGAAGTAACCGTGACATATTCATTATTTGAAAACTGCTCTTCGCAATTCGGTGGCGCTTATCTGCAATTAGGAGGGAAAACAACCATTGTTGATTCTGGATTAATAAGTAATGTGGCTGAATACAACGGAGGAGCCATATACCTCTCAAATACAACCGCATTAATAGGCAACTCAAAAATCAACAACAACAAAGCAAATCTTTTCTATGGCGGAGCAGTATTCATTGATGACAGTGAAAGCACAGTGGCTTCATGCGATATTGTAAATAATGCTGCAGGAATTTCAGGCAGCGGAATTTACCTATATTCCAGTGGATATGAAATCAAAAACACTTACTTTGCAAAAAATAACGGCAATGTCATTGCAAGTTATTTCGACAGAAAAGGATCCTATTTAAAAAATAATGACTTGGGCGGTGGAAAAGCATTATTAAATCAGACCGAATACACTTCAGTAATTGACTATGCCGGCAAAAAAATCATCTTAAATCCAACTACTGTTAACGAAACTGCAAAAAGTTCCAGATTTGATTTACGTGATTATAACCTAACCGGTGTTGTAAAAGACCAAGGGTCCACAGGTTCATGCTGGGCATTTGCCGCAACTGGCGCACTTGAATCTGCATTTTTAAAAGCAACCGGGATCCTATTGGATCTATCTGAAAACAATGTTAAAAATTCTGCATTGCATTATGGAACTTATGGTACCGACGATAATTATGAAGGAGGATACTCAACTTCTGGAATGGGTCTTTTCTTAGCATGGTTAGGAACCCTGTCCGTTGATTACGATAGCTATGATGAACTTGGAAAAATAACTTTAACTGCAATCGCTGAAGATTCATACCACATCCAGGATGCAATCATAATACCTAAACGTGCAAATTCTCTTGACAATGACAATTTAAAAGAAGCATTAATAAAATATGGTGGATTGACCGTTCATGTCTATGGCGCAATAGCGAATAATGACTACTACAATAAAGTAACCCATGCCCAATATTATAATGGCAAACAACCCGGAAATCACTTCATCACATTGGTCGGTTGGGATGATAATTATTCTAAAGATAATTTCATCATAAAACCCAAAGGAAATGGCGCTTGGATTTGCAAAAACAGCTGGGGAAGTGATTGGGGTGAAAACGGATACTACTATATATCATATTATGACACCGCCTTTGCAATGACCTCTCCCTCTGTCGGTTATATCATAAACAACACAGAATCCTATGAAAGGTCATACCAATATGACATTGGCGATTTAGGCAGATACCATCAGGATAAAAATGGAGAAGAGATATATATAAATAATACATACACTGCATTCAATGACGAATTAATATCCTCAATTGGAACATACTTCAATACAGCTAATGAAAACTACACCATAACCATTTATGTCGACGGCAAAGCGGTTTACAGTCAAAGTGGAGCATCCACTCATGGCGGATTTGAAACAATCAAACTAGATAAAAAAATAGCAGTTAATTATGGCCATGAATTTTCAGCTGAAATAAAGGAAAGGTCAGTGCCTCTGCTTGAAGACACTAGACTCCATTTCGAAAATGGAAGAAGTTTTGTTTACCATTCTGACAACACCATAGAAGATTTGGCATCATTGGGCATGACAGCATGTATTAAGGTATATACTTTCACAAACGAAAATCCTGAAAAAACCAAAAATCAATATTATGCAAAAAACAATAAGGTGAAAGTAAAATCAAATGCAAACGGTAAAAAGATCAGCATTGTAAAAAACAATAAGGTTTTAGGCACTGCAACTGTAAAGGATGGTGAAGCAGAATTTGATTTAACTTTGGATTCAGGAGCTTATAGCCTCATTACATATTATGATGAGGATGATGAACTCGTGGAACTCTTTGAAATAATAAGCACCATTGAAGTTGACGATTCAATAACCGTGGGCTATAATGCAAAAACCACAATAGAAGTCGAATTTGTAGACGAGAATGGTGTTGAACTATTTGACACAAATATAACCTACAAATTAGATGGCAAAAACTACACCGGAACTATTGAAGGCAACGATGGAATTCTATACATAGATTTAGTTAATTTATCCATTGGAAACCATGTTTTAGTTTTAGAAAATCCGGAAAGCCTGGAAGAAACCACTACAACAATCAATGTTGTTTCAAGGTTCAGCGGAAATTCCAATGTAGACATGTATTATGGTGATGGATCAAGCTTTAAAGTTCGCGTATATGGAGATGATGGAAATCCTGTAGGCGCTAATGAAATTGTAACTATTAAACTCAATAAAGTAACATATAAAGTTAAAACAAATGCCAACGGTTATGCAACATTAACCATACCTGACACTGTCAAACCAGGCAATTATGCATTAACTGCAACTTATGCCGGCCAGACCATCAAAAACACAGTTAAGGTAAAGCAAAACTTAAATCTCGCAAAAGTTACAGTCAAAAAATCCGCTGAAAAATTAGTTATCAAGGCCACTTTGAAAAACGGAAAGACCCCTATCAAATACAAAAAGCTAACATTTAAATTCAATGGCAAAACATACACCGCAAAGACCGACAAAACAGGTATTGCAAAAATAACCATTAAGAATTCCGTTCTTAAGAAACTCAAAGTGGGCAAAAACGTACAATACCAAGTAACTTACCTTAAAAACACTGTTAAGCAAAGCGTGAAAGTTAAAAAATAATTTAACTTTCATTTTTTTATTTTTTAAAATCTATTTTTTCGCTGAACTATAATACACCACAACCGATTACTATTTAGTAATCCGGACAATCTTTAAATTCCTTTTAACAATCAATAATCGATTTTGATTAAAAAAATTCATATCAAGAAAACTGAAATTAGTACATTATGCTTTAAATCAAGCATATGGGACTTAGAAAAATAGTGTAAATCATATAACCACTATCAAATTTTAAAAAGAATGGATTAGTAATTTTGTAGAAAACTCTTCAACTATCAAATAATGAGGGCTTACTGAAAGTAAATGATATCAAAAACATTTCCTAAAACAATTCAAAAAAAAAAAGTAATGAAAGTCCCGCCAGTTAAAGGCGAGAAGTTCATTTATGTGAAATATACAATTTTGCTTTCTTTTTGGTAATAGTTTAAAACGGTATTTGAAATTTTAACTGCGGCATTTAATCCTTTAGAGATTACATGATTAACGCCGGCAACCATAAATTTAGTTGCTATTTTAAATGGGATACTATATGCTGCGCCACCAAATGAGGCTACTTTCAAACCATTAGAAATACCCTTTAAAACACCGTTCCAAAAGAGACTAGGATTCTGATATTCTGAGGTATAAACAGCTCCCAGAATAGTACCTAACCCGCCACCAATTCCAACACTGGCCAATGTTGCCAATAAACCAGCAGCAGGAACACCCGCTACTGCCAAACCATATCCAACATTTGCTGTAATTATCATGGTAGCTATTAGAACACCACTTTCAATTAAATCCATTTTCCATGAAGCAAGTGGGTGTTGTTCAATATAACTATGATCCGGTCCAGAAATGATAATATCATCAACACAGCCATCTTTGTTGTAGATGTCTACATTTTTTGATGCATGGTATCCCCAGTTAGCTGAAAATGTGGACATGAGAATCACCGCATTTCCAGAAGTGTAAATTGCTCCACCATATTTTGCATAATTGTTGGTAAATGTGGAGTTGGATACTGTCAACATGCCTTTATTTACAATGGCACCACCATAATCTGCCTTAAATTTATAGTCTGCCTTATTTTTATTGAAAATGGAATTTATAACTTGCAATTTACCTGAATTCTCGATAGCAATGTTGAATCCTTCTATAGTCAATCCATTTATTCTGACATTACCCCTGGAAGCAACAGTCAAGAACTGGGTTGTGTCATCATCATGAGGATTTTGAACAAATACCTTTGAACCTTCACCGTTGATTAATAATAATCCGTAATCCGCCTTGAATAGGCTTTGGGAATTAGGAATCACACCGTATTCTCCTTTGACAAAGGTAATGTTAATGATATCATATTTGGTATTTCCGTTGACAATTTTTGAAGCTTTCATCAAGGATGCAAGATTGTCCACAACAATATTATAAACAGTATCGTTGAGGCTTTTCCTAACCACATACATTCCTCCCTTTTCAGTATTTATTGTAGATGAGGAATATCCTTTACTGTTAACCAATTTGACAACAGCCAAATTCTGAATATCCAAATCATTTCTATTATTGTTTTTCCATACCAAGTTGGATTTGATTACATTTCCTATAAACTGACAATTGGAAAATAGGGCATTGGATGATATTCCAAAACCGTAATATGCACCGCCTTGATTGGCGCCGTTGTTTTTAAATATGCAATCGGAACATAACACAGTACCATAGTTTCTTATTGCACCACCATAATCGCCGTCCTTTATTATATGATGATTTACATTGTCTGTAAATGTACAGTTTATAGCTATGAATGTCCCATAATTCTCAATAGCAGTGTTGAAGCCTGATAAGGTTAGGTTTATCAGTGTCAAAGAACCGTATTTAGGAATGTATGCGAAATGATAATCGTCGTTGACATCGTTTCCAGTCATTTTTATTGTAGCTCCGTTACCGTTAATTACTACCGGTTTGGAATTGACATCTATAAAGCTACGCGGGTGCACTACACCTACTGCGCCTTCAACGGTTCTTGAACGCCAGTCTTGTGAATCCCTATATTTTTTAAGGTCATTAGCAGTTATAACATATTCTCCTTTGTCGAGAGTTATGTTGAATGAAGTAATATTGTTAAAACTGTCAATCCATTCGGTGGCATCCTGCAATCCAGTCATATTAGTGACATATAAATTCTTAGTCATATTATGGGTTAAAGTGTACACATTCCTTATACTTAATGATGCATTGTTATCAATGTAGCCGTTGTATTTAATATGATTGTATGCCTCCCAGGAGGTATCATAGACAACAACCATACTTTTTTCCACGGCACGGACAGTATCCGTTTTTGTTTTGAAGCTACATGAGATGAAATTTGTCAAGGAATTGGAATCGGCATACAAAACTCCTCCCCTATTATGTTCAGCATTTCCACCATTTTCATTTCCATTGAAAATACAGTTCTTGAATGTGGCTTTGTTCTTGTTATAAATTACAGACCCTTTAGTTGGAGTGGCCCATTTTTGTGCATCATTTTGTGTGAAAGTCGAATTTTCACAATATACTTCACCATTGCTTGCAAATACTCTGTAGAATTTTTTAAATTCGAGATTGTTTACCATGATGTTTGTATTTGAATCCAAACTGGCGAAATTATGTTTGTAATCGTCTTCAAGTGTTGAGCCTCCACCGTTGATAATAAGAGTACCATGATTCAAATGGACAAGATACTTCCAATCTGAATCTTCCCAGAAATGATCAGATATTTTATATGTGTTCTTTTTAAGATTTATGATGGTAACGTCAACCTTATAATCTTTGCGAGCCATTTTTCTCAAGACATTTGTAAGCTCTTGTGAATTGGAAACCGTCACATTATACAATATGAATGCATCACCGCTAGTCATAATGTATCTGTAGGTATTCTCCCCAATAACACTATAACATGTAGTATTGGAAACTGCTTTAAATGTTTCATTTGAATATACTGGCAACATTGCACCATATGAAGTACCAGTCAATCCTAAATCAATGATAGCATATTTATTGGATACTGTAATATAATCCTTAATGGTCTTGCCATCGTATATTGTCTCTACAGTATGATTTCCAGCAGTCACGTTCAATAGGAAATAAGCATATCCTTCCTCTGAAGTGGTACCGGTAAATGTTTTGCTTCCAACTTTGAATGTTACAGTCTTATTTGCAGAAGCATTTAACTTGATTATGTACGGCTCATTGATGTCAAATAGAAGATTTCTTTTATTTACTGTAATCTTATTTGTGAAAGACTCTCCTGTTACATTGTTTATTGCTTTAACAGTATATTGGCCAGGATCCAGATTTGCATTCAATATTGCCGCACCATAATTGTCTGCAATTTCACGGACATAGTTGGTATTGTTGACATTAAAAGTCACTTTGGTTCCCTTAGGCAAGTATTTACCGTCTTTGTCCTTGAATACTGTGGAGTATAGTTGCTCATCGCCATAAGTCTTTGTTAAATCATAACCGTAAACGCTAATGTATGTAACGTTCATGTCACATGACAGCTTTTGTGAGTTGATTGTGAAATTGAATTTATGGATTCCGGTTTCATCCGGAACATAAATCAAGTCCAATGAGTCTGAATTGATTTTTTTGGTTATGAATGTACCATTTCTGTTTGGTGAAACTTTCAATGTGTTTAAAACATAATATGTAACTGCACCAGTGAATGAAACTTTTATTTTGGTTTCAACTCCACTGTAAACATTTTTATCGACAACTATGGAAACTACAAGAGGTTTTGAATCGTTTTTATCGTCATTGCTTCCAACAGTGTGATATTCTTTTAGCTGATTTTGGATTGAAGCTCCATTAATGCCCCACCAGTTATTTGACACGTCATCATAGTAACCGCTGTTGAATACTGAAACACCTTGTTCGCTAGCTGAATTTTCAATGAATGCGTTGTTTGTCAATTTCAAATGGGCCTTTTTGGAATCAGTATAGAGAACTCCCCCATGTGATCCTCCACCATTCCTTTCGAAGTAATTTCCAGAAAGTGTCATGGTGCATTCATTGTTGACATATATTGCTCCTCCTTGACGGGTCCCGCCATTTTTGACCTGATTTGAGATGAACACTGAATTTTTAATCTCGCTTAAAGTATTTGTATAAATTGCTCCACCATAGTTTTCAGCCCAGTTGTCGGTGAAAGTACAGTTATCTGCTTTAACACTGCCGCAAGAACGCACTGCTCCACCATAACGTTTTTCTTTCCCGCCAGTTGCATAGTTTGATGTGAAAGTACAGTTGTAGAACTCAAGATTTGTTGAACTGCTGTCGGAGTATACTGCTCCACCATCACCTGCATTCGCATGGTTGTTTGTAAATACTGATGAGTAGAATTTCACATCACCGGATTTCTTGTTGATGTAAATTGCACCCCCAAAATCACTGTCTGCATGATTTGCATTAAATATTAGATTGCTGTTAGTGGTACCAATTGTTTCAGTGTAGATTGCACCCCCATGATTATTTGCGGAGTTATTTGTGAATGTGTTTTTTCCGCTGAACTGGATGTAATCAGTTTGAATTGCTCCACCTTTCTTTTTAGCCGTGTTTAGTTCAAATATGGAATTGCCGACATGCATCCATTTGTTTGAGTATATCGCTCCACCATCCCATTCCGCAGAGTTTTG
This sequence comes from Methanobrevibacter sp., assembly GCF_017409525.1. Lineage (NCBI taxonomy): Archaea > Methanobacteriati > Methanobacteriota > Methanobacteria > Methanobacteriales > Methanobacteriaceae > Methanobrevibacter > Methanobrevibacter sp. Next base: position 110,177 of record NZ_JAFQSO010000007.1, read on the forward strand.
TTTGAATGTTGAATTTTCAATATATATGTGGTTGTCATTATCTACATGGATTGCTCCTCCCTCATATGCGGAATTTTTAATGAATTGTGAATTTTGAATTATTAAATCAGAAGATGAATAAAGTGCACCCCCATGATTTGCAGTATTTTCTCTGAAAGTGGAATTAGTAATGTATGAATCTTTTTTTGCCTTAATGGCACCTCCCATTGTTTGACCACGACTATCTACCTTGTTTGAATTGAATATCGAATTTGAGATGTCAACTGATTTTTCACAGTAAATAGCTCCACCCATAATGCTTCCATAATTATTTTCAAAAACAGAATTCTCAACAACAACATTTCCTTTGGAATATATTGCTCCTCCATATGCTTCTACTTTATTTCCTGTGAACCTACAACCTGTGATAGTTAATGTATCAACTACATTATTATAAATTGCACCACCAAAATTTTTTCCCTGGTTGTTTGTGAAAGTGCAGTTTATAATTGTGTATTTTGCAGAACCTGTAATATATATTGCCGCCCCATTAGCTGAATTTCCATTGGCAAACTTCAAATTCTTTAAAGTGATATCCCCGCTTGATGACTTGAAGAAAGATTTGCTGCAGTCTATTGTGTTTCCATTTCCATTAATAGTCAATGACTTATCAATGGTTATGCGATTTGCTGGAGCGTAACTTTTGTTTAGGGTTACTGTCGAACCTTCTGATGCGGAATTGACAATATTTTGAAGGTCATCGGAAGCGTCTGCCAATATTGTATCTTCGCTCACTCCCAAATTATCAAGCGCATCATTTTCCTGCATTATTTGAGTGCCATTAGTATTTTCAGCACAAACTGTTGAAATTGAACATAAAATAAATAACAACAAACAAACAATCGTTAATTTTCCTTTCATATTAATGACCTCACTTAATAGTTATTATAACATTTTTACTTACACCTTTGTAATATGAGGTAGTTTTAAAAGCAATTTTGGCTGTAAATTTACCTTTTTTATTGAGTTTGGTAATCTTAAAAGTTGCTTTTCCTTTTGAATTGGTTTTTGCAGTGTAAGTTTTTCCTTTTACTTTCAAGCTGACTTTAGCATTTTTAATTACTTTATTCTTGCTGTTTTTCAATGTGACTGTATATTTTTTGGTTTTGAGTGACTTTTTAAATGTTTTCTTTACAGCAACAACTTTTGTCTTTTCCTTATTGATGGTTACCTTAACTGATGTGGAATTTGGATTGTAATTATCTGACAAGGTAACATTCAATGTCTTTGTACCTGCTTTGAGTGATTTCAATTTACTTGCAGTGATTGTTACTGTTGCAACACCGTTTTTATTTGTAGTTACAGTATTAATTTTTTTATTGCTAATGTAAACTGTTACTTGTTCCCCTGAAATGACATTTCCTTTTTGGTCTTTAACAGTAATGCTGTACTTGCCGGCATAATTGATGACAAAGCTTTTTTTATCCGCACTGATTGTTACATTCTTTTTCAACACGACAGCATCATTTTTTGATATTGGAGTGTTGTAGTCAATGCTTTCATAACTCACTTCCACAGTATAGTTTCCGCTGTTCAAATCAGGAACAGTCACTGTTGTCTGATTGCTTGTCAGGTCAACATTATATGTTCTGCCGTTTACCTTAACTGTAACAGTGCCGTTTGTTATATTACCTGGCATTGCAATATTGATTTTCAGGGATTCACCATAGGTGATGATTGGAATATCAACTGAAATGTCAAGGTTTTTTGAAATAAGTTTGCTGTCGCTAGTCACATTTGCTGTTGTGACTTCACCGCCATCTGAGTAAATATTATTGGATCCATCACTGGCCATGTTTTTTGTAAAATCTGTTTTATTTACATTAAGTTCACCTACACCAGATATTGCTCCTCCAGATTCATTTGCAAAGTTATTTGCAAATGTTGAGTTGACGATGCCTCCATCGACCATCGCTACTGCTCCACCGTTATCTGCTTTATTGTTGGTGAATGTTGAATTGCTAAAGTAAGTTTCACTGTCTGAGTATACTGCACCGCCGATTCCTGCGGAATTGCTGTCAAAGGATGAATTGACAATTTCTGCATACTGATCAATCATTATGGCTCCACCGAACTCATTAGCTGAATTATTATTGAATTTTGAGTTAAATACGTACAAATCATCATTCACATCACTATAAATTGCTCCCGCCATGTTTGCACTGTTGTTTGTGAATATTGAATCTTTTACCGTATTATTATCTGATGCCAAATAAAGCGCACCTGCAGTGTCATCAGCAGAATTGAATGTAAAATTGCATGACTCAATCAAATTTGGGTAAGCTGTTGAATAAACCGCACCCCCGTTTAGAGCAGTATTATTTATAAAATCACATTTTGATAAAACAAAGTTCAGCCCATCTGAATAAACCGCACCTCCAATGTCGTCAGCAGAATTAATCTCAAATTTAGATCCGTCCAATTTAACGTCTTTTCCGGTGATGTATGCCGCACCACCGACTTCAGCAGTATTATTGGTAAAAATACAATTGGCTATTGTCCCTTCAAGTCCATACCAGTACAGTCCACCGCCATTTTCAGCAGCATTGTTGATAAAAGTACAATTGATTAAAAAACCATTTATTCCAGTCCAGTCAACAGCACCGCCATTAACTGCGGTGTTGTTGATAAAAGTACAATTTCTTAACTCACCATTGCCACCTATCCATTCAACAAGGTTGTATGAATCGCTCGAGTCCCAATTGACAAATACTATATTCTTTAAAACAACACCCTCGCCATGAACTCTAATAAAAAAAGGAGCACCACTTGAATTTCCATCAATCTTGTGGCCCTGACCATCTAAAATTATTCTTTCAGATACTTCAATGCCCTTACATGTGGTGTTCTGATTGACGATGAGGTCGTTTTCTAGCTTGATAGTTGAATTGGGAGCTGCATTTTGAATTTCACGGTCTAAATCATCAATCGTTTCAATACTCTTTGAAACTTCCAAATCAATTTCTTCATCAATCGCACTGACGTTTTCCATAGCTGCATTATCACTTGCCGACACGTTTGCAAGTGAAATGAAAAAACATAAAAACATCAATATGATTATCACATGTTTGAATTTCATTAAATCTTACCTCATAATTAATATATTTATAGTTATAAATTTTATTAGAATTAAGTGTTTTGTCTGGCTCTTCCAGGGACTTTGTCATTTGTTGTTGGGATTTTATGTTTTTCATCCACCATTTTTTCCGTTGCATATCTGATTAAATACTGCATTTTCAGTCCATTATCGTTTTTTCTCAGCTTTGGCGGTTTTGTGCGGCAGTACATCTCATAATCATTGTCGCTCCAAAATTTACAAAATTCATCAGCTCTTAGAAAATGGCGCCTGATTGATGAAAATACTTATTATGGCCTTAGCCTAAATATATTCTCAATGATGATTTTCCTAATCTTGATTGGTTATTGAATGGAAAGTGGTGCAGTTAGATGGATAAGGGTCTAAAACGAAAAATATTCATGTTTTCGGCATTGATTGGAGCAATGCTTTTTTACCTGATTTTTTTCGGAAGAAAAAATATTGCAGTAGGAGTAATGATTATCATAGCTGCATTCATGAATCTGAATGAGGACCTGTCATATAAGCCAGGCTTATCTTTTGTTAAGGTCTTGGGCTTATTGCTGATTCTTGGAATCGTTTCGTATCTGAACAATCCGATAACAATTGTTGGCTGCATCCTGACTTTTTTGGTAGTTTTTGGAACTACCTTTTCATCATATCACCTGTTTAGAAGCGACGTTTACATGCCGTATCTTTTGTGTTATTTCATCATGTCGGCGAACCCCGTGTCGCTTGAAAACTTGCCCGCAAGGCTCATGGCATTGGCTTGCGGAGCAGCGTTCATCGTCGGCCTAAATATCATCCTCAATAGGAATAAGCACCATAACATATCAAAGGAAACACTGAACAATCTCATCGAAGAGGTGAACAATTCAATTGATTTGAAATTGGAAGGCAAGGATGTTTCCCAAGACAGTTTTAAAATAGCAAAGGAGTTCTATTTATCATTATACCATAGGTTTGAATACAAATACTTCCCAAGTCCAAAACAGCAATCCGTTCTCAATATCGTAAAAGCGTTCCAATCCGTTGGATATATCCTTTCTCGAAGTGACTTATCCAATAAGGAATTGAGACATATCAAAAAAGTCTTCTCCAAAATTAGAGAAGTTAAAATCGAGGAGATATTTGAGGGTATCGAAATTGAGACAAAGGGAATGATGCCCATTTTGCTAAATCTTGAAATCATCGCCAATGAACTGAATAAGGATTTAAGCGATGCGTTTGCAACTCCGAATGAAAAGATAATAACCCAATTATTCAAACCATTCAACAGAAGACAGCTCAACTTCCGTTCAGTCAAATTCGTGTTCGCATTTAAAATGGCAGTGATAATGTTGCTATGGGAAGTATTAACAATGCTTTTCAATTTGCCATTTACAAAATGGCTGTTTTTTGTAACCGTTTCAATGATGGTGCCATATGTTGATGATATGGCATATACCGCTCGAAAACGTATTCAGGCAACATTTTTAGGGATTTTCATTTTTGCAATTATCCTGATTGCCATGCCTTTTATTCCAATATCCAAAAGGGCAGTGATTATTTTTGTCGTATTCATTTGCCTGTTTGTCTTTGTTTGGAAAATTAAGGATAGGCTAATCCGAAATACCACGACAACAGTAATATCCGTAACGACTTCAGTTGCCTACATCAATGCTCCGGATGCCATTCTATTAAAGATATTGTGGGTGATTGTTGGGGTGGCTGCGGTTTCATTGTTCAACTTTAAGTTCCTACCATATTCGGTTGAAAAAGAGACAAGGAACAATTTGGAAAATTGCTATCGCATCAATGAGAAATCAATTGACTTAATCCGGCAAAAATGTCATGGAGGCGATGCCGATGACAAAACAACTCTCTTTGTTTCTGAAAGCATTGTCCGTGAAAACATTCAAGTGAATGATGACAATAGGGAATTGTACAATCTGCAATTCATGATTTCAAATTTATGCAATTTTATCTTATCCTATCTCGACATCAATGGAGATTCCGATGAATTGAACAGTAATCTATTGGATATCATTGATAACGATGCCAATGTCAATGACCATTTGGATTTGAAAGAAAGCGTGGTGGCATGGTCAATGAGATATGCAATGGACATGTTTAAAAAGGAGAGGGAATTGATCTGACAAAATCAGATATGGAGATGATGATGCTTCCGCTTTTTTGATGAAAATGACCTTCTTTGAAATGAATCTTTCCCCATGAAATATTCAAAACAAAAAAAAAATGGAAATGGAAAAAATTAATCCATGCTTTTAACTGATTCGACCATGCGACTTTGTGTAAAAGCGCAGAAGTTTAATTGAATGATTACACATAAAATTTTCAAAACGTAATAACTCATAAAAACTAAATCCATTAATTGCACTCACAAAACAAAATAATTATATATTTGCTTTGATAAACGTTCAATTATCTCAGCAAGGGGGATTTTTAATGGGATTATTTAGAAAAAGTCCAGAAGAAAAAGAAGCTAAAAGAAAAAAAAATTTGAAAAAAATTCAATGGCTTTAGAAAATGAGATTGAGAAGTATTTTAAAAGAGATTATCGTCTAGGAAGTGAGGAGTGGTCTGGTTTTTTTACATTTGATAAAGAAACAAAAAGATTTTATCGTATCATGAAAAATAGGTCCGGGACTAAAGACCATTGGTCATATAAAACTGCAGGAATTAACTATACATATATTTCCACCAGATTATTTTATTCTATTGAATTAGCGGCCCATAATGAAGAATACGAATATCTTGAAAAATTAATGGACCAGACTTTATCACAGCTAAATGATGAATGGCTTAGATTTATGGATTTAAGTTTAGATATAGGCAGGTTCGGTTTACTATCTACTTACATGTTATCTAAACTGGGATACATTGTAAACTTATATTTATTTTTATTAATTGTTATGGAAAAATATGATAAGGTTATTGAAGTGATTTTGGATCTAAACATATCTAAAGGTGTTTTTCAAGGGATTCTAATGGGAGATTATGTTGAAATACTTGAAGAGAATAACCTTTGTTTGGTTGATGATGGAGCGGATGCTAATTACGTTGCTCTCCATTTAAGATACTTTTTAGGATTTGCATTATATAAAAAGGGACGTGTTGATGAAAATATATTTTTAAATGATTATAATGGTGATTTCCAACCAAAAGAAACATCAGTTCCTACACGAAACGATAGGTTTACAGATTACTATTTTCCTAAGGGTAAAGTTGAATTGATAAAACTTGAAGAAATGAAATCTGATGATGTGTCCAGCCTAGCGAATATAATATATTCCATTAATAATTCGAATTAATGTTTATTTAAACCAATTATTAGTTTATGATGTGTTAACTCTATCAAACTGCAGTTTGTAGAGTTTATTCAAAATGCCAGTGGTTATATTGCTACTGTTGAAAGTTTTAGTAAATGTTTTTAATGCTATTATTCCGGACATGATAAAACAGTACCCAACAAATTAAAATAAATATAATCCAATTTCAACAATCAAACAACCCTTATTTACAATATCAACAAAATAATTTAGGAATTCATAAATATAAAGCATCACCGATATGAAAAATCAATGATTAATGGAATTTACCTTTTAGTTACTTTCAGTAAATTTAATCGAAACCTTTAAATAGAAACAAAAAGTAAATAAAATATACTTATCAGAAAAATTCATCAAAGGAGTGTGAAAACTATGGTAGACACAGATGAAATCGAAACTAAAATTTCAGAAAAAAAAGAAAAATTTGATGAAAAGAAGGAAATATTTGATGAAATAAAAGATGAAAAGAAAGAAAAATATGAAGACAAATACGAGGAAACCAAGGAAAAAGGTAAAAACATTGCAGACAATGTAATGAGCGATTTGTCAAGAACCATTGATGAGATCAAGGAAAACCTTAAAAACATGCAGAAAAACGCTGATCAAAAATATCAAGATTACAAAAAATCCACTGTACAATCTCTAGACATTGACTTAATCGAAACCAAGGATTATTACCACATAAGAGCTGCAGTGCCTGGTTCCAGCAAAAAAGAAATTTTGATTGAAGCCGGCGACAATGACATTACCATTGAAACTACCTTCAAGCCTTTCATCGAATCCTTCGATGAAGAAGATGAAGCTGAAGTAATCGTTTCAGGCATCAAAGCCGGAAGATGCGTAAAAACCGTCAGGTTTGAAAACAGCATTGACATTGAAAACATTACTGCAAAATTCCAAAAAGGAATCGTTACAATAAAACTTCCAAAACTAATAATTCCTAGACATAAAGTAACAGTAGAATAGGTTTATAATTTAAAAAACTTATTCTTTTCTCTCTTTTTTTAAAAATAGCTTATTTTAATAAATAATTGAAAAGAGTTTAAAAAAACTCTTAATACCTGACTTTTCCTATGTGCCTTGTTGCGCCAGGGTCTTCCCCGTTGAAGTGTGCAAGATAGTAGACGAACCATTCAAGCGGAATCACAAAGATGAATGGGGACAGCAACTTGTCCACATCAGCATAGTCCTCAAGTGAGTAGATGATTGACTTTGCTTCAAGGTTTTCACAAAAATCAATGGCCTTTTGGGTTATCTCATCGGATTCAAGACCAGACCTTATGATTATGACTGGAACGTCCTTTTCTGCCCTTTCAATGAGACCATGCCTGAATTCGGCTGAATATTCAGGGCAGGCATGCTTGATTGCCCCTTCCATAAGCATTGTCATTGCGAGCTTGTATGCAAGGCCGAAGTTCGGACCACTGCCGAGACAGTAGAAAATGTCCTCATCCTTGTATTTCTCGGCCAGCTGCCTGTTCTCGTCTTCTGTTGTAAGCAATAGCTTTTCAAGCATTTCAGGCATCTCATCCAATTGGGCCAGTAAAACTGACTTGTTCTCATAATCGGATGCCTGGAATAGGATCTTATACAAGCAGCCCATTTGGGTAATGTAGGTCTTTGTGCCTAAAATTGCGGTTTCAGTTTCGCATCTTGTTATTATAGGAGTTTTGGCTTCGGCTATCATTGAGCTTTCAGGCTCGTTTGAGATTGAAACTGTGTGAATCCCGAACTCATTGGCTCTTCTAAGTGAAGCCAATGTATCTGCGGTTTCGCCGGATTGGGATGTGAATATAGCTATAGAGTTTTCTTTTTCCACTAATTTCTTGTTATAGTAAAATTCATAACCTGTGTAGACTTCAATATTGATGTTTGTAGAGGACATTCTTATTGCATCACGGACACTGTAGCATGTGGAAATTGAGCTTCCGCAGCCAATCAAGTAAACCTTGTCAGCGTCAAGCACCAATTGTGAAACCTCATCCAACTTTTTAGCTTCACTTTCAAACGTCTTTTGAAGTGATTCCGGCTGTTCCATCATCTCATCATACATTTTATATTTCATGGCTTAAACTCCTTAAAATTAAATAACTAATATTAATATGTTGTAATTCAATATATAAAAATGTTTATTAAAAAAAATGAATAATGATACCTATGCAAATCGATTTATCTTTAATTGGAATGGAAAAAGGCAGGCAATACGAAACAATAATCACCACCCAAAACAGTGAAGGTGTCAAGAATGCTGCGCCTATGGGGGTGTTGTGTTCAGGTGAGGGCATCATTTTAAACAGGATATTCAAGGGAAGCCATACTCTGGACAATATTCTCAGCGAAAAGGAGTTTGTGGTTAACATCACCCATTCTCCGGAGCTTTTTACCTCTTCTCTTCTGGAAAGTCTGGATGAAAGCCTTTTCAATGATGACTTGTCACTTAAAGATTGCGATGCCTATTTCAGATGCGAGGCAATCAGCTTCACCGAAGCGATAAAGAAAAGCGATCCCATCAAAAGCAGCGGCGAGGCCCTCATCATCAAATCGAAAGTGGTCGAGCTTGTCATAAACCGGGAAACTAAAGCATTCAATCGTGGATTCGGCTATGTCATCGAATCCCTGACCAATTTTCAACGCTTTGATTTGGTTGAAGGTGAGCTCAAGGAGTTTTACATAAAACGCTTCAAGGAAGCCTATAGGGTCGTGAATAAAGTCGGGACCAAAGAAGACATAAAAGCCATGCACAAGATAAAAAGAGAACTTAAAGCCAAAGGCCATGACCTTTAGCTTCTGATTACATCAATGAATTCGAAACTGTCTCCGTCGAACAGCCCCTTGTCGGATATCTTCAAGGATGGAATCACTAAAAGCGCCATGAACGCCATTGTCATGAACGGAGATGCGAGCTTGCATCCTAAAGCTTTAGTCATGTTATGCAGAATGCCTAATTTTCGAGCGACATCATACACATCCTCATTGCTCATGAGTCCGGCAATCGGAAGAGGCAATGAATCGCTGAAGTCCTCACTGACAACGGCTATACCTCCATTATCGTCAATGACCTTGTTGACCGCCTGCGCCATCATCTCTGAGCTGTAGCCGACGACTATAATATTATGAGAGTCATGAGCAACGGATGAAGCGATAGCTCCTTTCTTAAGGCCGAAGCCTTTGATGAATGCATTGGAAACCGTGTTGCCTCCATAACGTTCAACGACCGCTATTTTCAATACGTCCTGGAATATGTCCGGCTGGACAATGCCGTCCTTAACCTGCAATCTTGCATGTGTCTTTCTGGTTAACAGGTCACCGTCGAAACACTCTATCACATTGACTTCGCATTCGTCGCCGTCATAATGTATGTCAAAATCGCCGGAGGTCTTTTTGGATGCATTTATTGAATTGTACGATTCTATTTCGGGAACATCAAAGAGGACATTTTCCCCATCGAAAACGCATTCGCCGCCGATGTATGTCTCAAGGACATTGCAATCTGTCAAGCTGTCGACTACTATGAAGTCTGCCTTTGCCCCTTCCACTATGGCTCCGCAATTGAGATTGTAGTGATATGCAGGATTGAATGTTACCATTTCAATGGCTTTGAGAATATCTATTCCCAAATCAGCTGCCTTTTTGATAGACAGGTTCAGATGCCCTTTAATCAAATCGTTCGGATGCTTATCATCGCTTACGATAAAGTCAAACAGCGGAGAGTGTATTCCATGTTCGAAAATTTCCCTGAAAAGAAAAAGCAATGATTCATGATATTTGATTTGGGACTTGCCTTCCTCTATATTGAAAAGGCCTTCCATATCCTTAGCGGATGACCCGTCACGAACCATTATTTTCATGCCTTTAAGCTTTTTTTCAATAGCTTCATGAATATTGCTGCATTCATGGTCAGTGCTTATACCCTGCGCAAGGTATTTATCCAAATCTTCGCCGGAAAGCAGTGGCGCATGACCGTCAATCGGCTTTTGATATTTTCTTGAAAATTCCAGTTTTCTTAAAACTTCCTCATCGCCGTTTATGACACCAGGGAAATTCATCATTTCACCTAATGCAACAACCTCATCTTTTTTAAGCAACTCTTCAATGTCATCTGAATCTATGATGGCACCTGAAGTCTCAAATGGAGTTGCCGGCACGCAGGACGGCGCTGAAAAATAAAAATTAAAAGGGACCTTGCTTGCATTGTCAATCATCAGTTCAATGCCATCCATTCCCAAAACGTTAGCGATTTCATGAGGGTCGCAGACAACGGCAGTGGTACCGTGGCGAACTGCAATCTTGGCGAACTGCGCTGGAGTGACCATGCTGCTTTCAATATGAATATGGGAATCGATGAATCCCGGAAGCAAAAGCCCCTTGACATCAACTGATGTTTTCTCATCGACTGTGATTGGAGTTATCTTTGAAAAGATTCCTTTTTCCACCGAAATTCTTACAGGACGTACAGTGTTTGTTATAACATCATAAATGTAAGCGGTGAAACTCATGCCCTACACCTCTTGTAAAGCATTGTAAAGAAGCGGTAGAAATGTGCCTATATCGGTTACAATGCCTACAACCTGAGCGCTGCCCCTATCGGACAATTTAGTAACGGTAGACGGATTGATGTCTACACAAATACTTTTGACCCTTGAAGGAAGGAGATTTCCTGTTGCAATGGAATGGAGCATTGTGGCTATCATTATAACCATGTCCACCTCTTGAGCGTATTTCCTCATCAGCTTTTGGGACTCGGCAGTGTCTGTTATGACATCAGGAAGAGGCCCGTCGTCACGGATGGAGCCTGCAAGAACGTATGGGACGTCATTTTTTATGCATTCATACATGATCCCGCCAGTCAAAGTTCCGTCCTCAACAGCCTCTCGAATGGAGCCTGAACGGTTTATCTTATTGATGGCTCGCATATGGTGAGTGTGGCCATGGGCAACAATCTTTCCTGTCTCGACTTCAATTCCTAGTGATGTTCCGAAAAGATCGGATTCGATATCGTGAGTTGCAAGCGCATTGCCCGCCATGATGACATCAATGTACCCTTCCCTGATTAATGAAGCCAGGAATTTGCCGGAACCAGTGTGCACAATGGCCGGACCTCCAACTATTCCTATCTTTCCGCCTTTGGCCTTGATTTCCTTCATTTCCTTAGCTATTCCGTTAATCAGGTTCATCAATGGCTTTTCAGAAGACACTTCACTGTTCATGAACTCGAAAACCTGCTGCTCGTCCCTTGACCTGTGAGGCGGAGTCACCCTGACTCCGTCAAGTCCAACGACAATCATGTCTCCTGCCTTAACCTCAGCAATCGGCTTGACGTAAGCCCTTGGAACATCCTCATCAACAACGACCAGACAGTCCATCTCAATCTCTTCGACCAGAATCCAGTTTCCCTTGTAATAAATGTGAGTTGTGTGATTAGATGATGAATAAAAGCCTTCAGGAGCAACCTTGTCTTTGGTTGATGCAACCAGTTTAACTTCCTTAATCTCGTCTATGGAAGCACCAAGAACAGACAGTTCATCTAAAATGGAATTCAATAACTCGGGAGAATCTGCAGAAACTTCAATCTTAGCTCTGCTGACATCTGATTTCTTACGTCCAACATCAATTTCCAGTATATCAAATTCTCCGCCCTTGTCCATGATTATGCCCATTGTTTTTGTCAATGTCAATGAGTCGATAATATGGCCGGAAAGCTCTATATTCCTTTTATTCATAATATTTGCTCCTTTTCGTTAATATTATAAATATGGTTTTAGGTGATATTTAATGGTATTGTTAGGGTTGAAAAAGTTAAAAAAAAAGTGTTAAAAAAAATAAAACTAAAACCAAGCGGCGAACTTGGTGACAACATCCCGAATATATGGTTTCAGAGCGATATTCGAACCATAACCCATAATCGCTCCCAAAATAATCAGGAGCAAAATCTGTCCGCCGAAATACCAGTCATAAAAACCTGCGACAAATGAGCCGTACCAGAATTCAACCAAAGGACTTTCTAGAAATCCCAAAATCACTCCTACAAGTATCCCTGATATGAGGGCATTGGCTTCATTATCAATCACACCTGCAAAAAATCCAACGCTTAAAAGAATAGCTATGATAAATGAATTCCGAGACAATCCTATCAATAATCCGATTGATGACAATACGATAGCAACGATTATTGCTAAAATCGTTGGTTTCATAATTTTATTCAAATTGATTTTATCGGCAAATCCCTTATTTGCAGGTTCGGTTTCGCTAGGAGGTGAAGGATTTGGCTTTCCTTTAATAACATTTGCTCCGCAATTCTGACAAAAAACATCACCGTCATCTATTTTCATGCCGCAATTGCTGCAAGTTTTGATTGGTTTAATCTGATTTACTTTTTCACCACAGGTTGGGCAAAATAAAAGATTTGGAGGGATTTCACCCCCGCAATGCACACATCTGTTTTCATCTTCGATTTCGACCTTGCTTCCGCATCTAGAACAAAATGTTGAATCTGGTTCCAATTCCTCACCGCAATTACTGCAGATAATATTCTCGTTTGATTCTTTGATATCTTCATTAGAACTTACTTCAGAAAAATCGTTTCCGCAATTGGGACATGTTTCAAATGAGTCATCAACATCAACGCCACATTTACTACATTTAACCATACTTGACACCTAGTTGAATAGTAGATCTTTCTTAAGATGGTCAAACTCTTCTTGCGTAATTGCTCCACTATTAAGCAATTCCTGGAATTCCTTTAATTGCTGTGCTTTTGAAGGTTCTTGAGTCTGGTTTTCAATAACAACAGTTTGTGGCCTATTCTTTAATGATTCGAATAAATCTATTAAATTTTGACCGAATTCATAGCTTGGAAGCCTGATTTCATATGAAGTGTTATCTACTAATTTTATTAAAAGCCTATCAAACATGTCCGCACTATCATTATTTGCAACCAAATCCTTGAATCTTGTTGCTTTTAGAGATTGGATATCATTTTGAATAATTCTTTTAATATCATGAGGTGATGTCCAATGCCTTTTTGTAATATCCTCATATCTACTTTCATCACCAAGTCTTTTAGTAACCCTCATAGATACGATTTTGTCGAAATAGAAATTGTTTATTCCAGCATTTACTTTTTGCCAGTCCCTGTTATCGATTTCCATAAAAACAAATTTATCCTCTTTGATTATGAAAAATCCATCAATCATCGTTTCATTTCCAATAAATGAATTTGGATTAAATCCTGTAAGAGCATTTAATGTTTTATGTTTTGATGTTGTTTTTTCTAACATATTGAATCTGCGAACGCTTGTCAAGAAGTAATCTTCATCCTTAATTCCAAACTCTTCTGCAAGTTTATCGTATCTTGCTAAGACTTCATCACGTCTTGCATTCCATTCTTGTTGCTTTCGAGAAACTGAAGCACCATTATCCAATTTATGACCACATGAAACGCAAAAATTTGTATTTTTAGAGTTTTTTGCACCACATTTCGGACAAACATCGGAATCGCTTTCAAATTTCTCTACCTTTTCACCGCAGTTAAAACAAAAATCAGATCCTACAACCTCTGCACCGCATTTACTGCATTTTACCATAAAATCACCTACTGTTGATTAATCGTTTTTCTAATTCTATTTCCCCAATCCTTTTCTTCAATATTGTTAACTGTAGATTGTAGATTATTTGAAACATCAGCAATAGAACTATTAAGTGCACTGATTTTATTTTCCATGATGTCAATTTCCAATTTTATGAACCCTTTTTCAATGTCTGCATAAACTTTTGAAGTTTCCTCTGAGATTATCTCAATGTCCACGCCATCATTTAACATGTCCATCAATCTTAAAAAGACATGTTCTTGGTGCTGTTTTTCATATTCTTTGATATCTGCAACTGAATAAATTTTATCCAATAACATCTTGATTACATTAATGAAATCTTGCCTATCCTTATGCTCATTAATATTGTTTGGAAGAATATCTGTTTTCAATAAGAAAATGGAGTCTATATTATCATTCTGTTTTAAAACTAATGAATATCCTTTTCCATCAATATAAACTAAAGCTATTGATTTAGAATCATAAATATCAACTTCCACTTTAGTAAATTCTTTTGGTATTGACAAAAAGTCCAAATTACGTACTAACATTTTACCACCTATATTGTTTTCCGCAGTTGTCGCAGAATTTAGCGCCGTCTTTTAATCTTGAACCACAATTTCCGCAATAAACATTTTCGCCAAAATTATTTGTTATTTTCGTATTTATTTTATTCTTTATAGGTTTTTTAGCAATTCTTCCAACAAAATAAACTATAATGACCAATGCAACAATTAAAGCTACAAAAAACAATAAATGGAAAATAGCATTCAACATCATAGGAATACTTGGAACAACCACTGTTGATACAAAAAATACTACAAATACTATGGCCAATACCACAATAAGAATAACAAAACCTACTGCGAAACTTTCAATTGTGTCAAAAAGACTTTTTAAATCCAACTAACCACCATAACATATTTTATAATCCATCAAAAGGTTATCCGTCAACATAAATTCATTTCATTATGAACAACACTTCAAGACATGTTAAACATCCTGAAGATGTAAATGAATTTAAAATTTTGTACTGGAGTCACCTTGTTTGTATTAATATTTATTCTAAGCACAACATATAAACATTGCTATTAGCATGCTAATATCGTATAGATATCTACTATATAGCTAAAATTCATATTAAAAATCATGAGCAAAAAAGACGACATGAGCATCATATCTTTACTAGCAAGGTCCAAAAGGAGAATAAACGTCTTAAAATCCCTTGAAAAAGAAGACAAGATACCCTCAAAAATCAGTAAGGATATCAATGACAACAGCAATCATGTCTCAAAATACTTAAAAACTCTAAAGGATGCTGAGCTTGTGGAATGCCTTAACGAAGAGGACAAGCGCTATAGATTCTACAGCATCACCGATAAAGGAAAATATTACCTTGACAAGGTTGAAAAAGAGTATAACGATAAATAGCTTATTTTAAATTCAGATTTTAAAAATCAAAAAAAGAGTTAAAGACTGGCTTTTAACTCTTTGATTTTATCCATGGCCAATCCAGTGATTTCATGGACATACTTTTCATCCTGATTGGTGCGCAAAAGATTACGTGCAAAATCTTCAGTGAGTTCCTCAGTGACCTTTTCTGTGACTCTTTCAGTTACTTTTCTTGCTTCATCCTCGCGTGCTAGTCTCAATTGCCTATCCAATTCGTTTTCGCAATATTTCAACACATTAATCGCCTCCAATAATTTTTCCTGTTCGAATTCATCTTCAATGTAATGCGCGATATTCAAATACATTGCAGGAATTATGACATATCTCTCATCTTCAGGAATGTTCTTGAATTCCTTAATATTCTCACAAATTTCGCGGATATACTCCTCGGGAGAAACATCCAGCTTGAATAGGGGCAGATGAACCAGTATTCCGCAATCCTTGTGATCGAGTTCCACTTGATTGTTAAATTTTTCCCTTAACCTATTTAAATATTTGTTTCCATCTATTTTTTTAAGCTCAACAACTATAGGAAAATAACAGATATTCTGTTCAACCATCGCCTTTTTTAAGTTGACCTCTGCAGAAAAACATGCAATAATCGATATGATTTCCTTAGAGAACCTGCAATAGCTATCCCTATGATAGCCGTAGTATCTCTCCAAGTGATGCCTGCTTAATTTACCGGCATGCCCTTCGATTAGAACGACCTTGCCCGACTGCGTCAATCCCCTGATGTCGGTGAATTTGTTTTCAAGATTCAAATTGATGATTTCAGTCGGAAGTATCCTTTCAATATGCTCATTTATGCCTATGACATCGAGAAACGTGTTACCGTAATTGATTTCGCAAATCTTTACGTACTCATCACGATTTTTAATTTCCTTCAGATTTTTAAAACTTTTGATAATAATCATCCCCAATTCTTTTGCCTGCTAAAGACTATTGAAAACAGATTATTATTTAATCTTATTGTATTTAAAGTTTTTAAGGAAAAAAAGCATTATTGACTTTCATTTAGAAAAATAATGAGTGTGAATAATTTTTTTGCAAAAACAGGTGAATATTGTCAGGACTATTCAATCAAAGTCAAGAAGTCATATATTATTTTTGCCGCAACGACTGCAGTGTTATCGCCCAGCCTGTCGCTTGCAGTTTCGACAACGTCCAATCCGACAATGTTCTTGCGGGATAGCGTTTCGAGGATGTTTTCTATTTCGGATGCAAGCAATCCTCCAGGAGTCGGATTTCCGACATTCGGCGCTATTGCCGGGTCGACCACATCCATGTCTATTGAAATGTAGATTGGCCCATCGATGTTTGTCAGGTAATACTCCAAGGCGTCCATGTGCTTTTGGGCATCCCTGTTTCTGAATGTCTGGATATTGTATGTGGATTTCACGAATTCCTCTTCTTCTTGTGATGATGACCTTATTCCGATTTGAACCAGATTTGCGCCCATCTCATGAGCCCTTCTCATCACAGTTGCATGTGAGCATTTCTCGCCTATGAACTCGAAAGCGAGGTCCCTGTGCGCATCAAGATGTATCACGGTCAGCTTCTCATGCCTTTCTTTTAATGCCTTGATGGCTCCGATGGATGCTGAGTGCTCTCCTCCAATGATGATTGGCTTCAATTTCATGTCAAGAATTTCTGTGACGGTTTCTTCTATAATCTTGCAGGTTTTCCTGCAGTTTCCAGGAACGACGTTGACGTCTCCGAAATCATAGAATGTGGCGGTGAGTTCCTTGTTAAAATTAGAGTTGTACTTTTCAAAACCGAATGATGCTTCCCTTACAACAATCGGGCCCAGGCGTGATCCTGAGTGATATGAAGTGGTGCTGTCAAACGGAACCCCAATTAGGGCAAACGAATTTTCCTTGATGTCATCATTTTCAGCTGAAAATGCGAATTTCCATGGCTCGTATGTATTGAAAAGCATAATTTCCTAAAAAGGAAAATAATAGGGAGAATCTAGTTAGATCCTCTAGTTCTCATTATTTTCATGTTTCCTAAAGCGACAATGTATTCCACTTCAATGCCTTCAACGATTGAGTCTTTTAGCTCTTCCGGCATTGGCAAGTCGATGGTGTCATAGTTTTCCATGTCCATGATTTGAACATTGTCCCCTTGGATTGAGATAACTTGTCCTAATCTTTTATCGATGATAGGAGTGTCTACTTTACTGTCCACTGGTTTAACAAGGCTTCTTTTTTGGCCGTCGAATACGCCGATAGCTTCGATTCTTGCTTTTGCAGCACCGTGTTTACCAGGAGATGAAGTAGAGTAACTGCTAATTTTACATGCTTCATTGTCTAAAACAATGTATTTTCCAACTTTTAATGTTTTAATTTCTACAACTTTTGTTGACATTAATTTTCCTCCAAATATAATAAAAACCGGTTTTTAATCTATATAATAAGGATTATTATTAGATTAATATAAAATATCTTCTCTATTTTATATAAACTATTCGATTATTTGAAAGATTTTTGCGTGAAAATGGAAATTTCAAAAAAAGTTTTTAGACTATGCCCTTATTGACCAGATAAAGCACCATTGAAATGGCCGCAAGAAGCAATATAACCAGTATCCAGACCACGATGAATTTCTTTTTGGTGTCGCTTTCGCCTTTGGTGAGGTATTTTTCACCCTTCCTGTCGCTTGAATGCTTTCTTGTATTTCTGTAATAGCCGTCGTTTCTAAGGTATCTGTAAAATGCCCTTGAAGCGAAATAAAAAGCAACGATCAATATCACGCCGACAAAGGGAAGGTGTCCTCCCGGCAGAAACATCATTATCGCCGATGCAGTAATCAGAAGCAGCAGGACAAACAGGCATGCTGACAATATTAATGATATGGTTTTATTGAAAATCATTAGGTACACCTAAATTTAATATGAAACTCCTATTATATAAATATGTTTAACCAAATATTACTATTAAGTGATATAATGAGAATAGCTATCGTCAGTGGAAAGGATGAAGGACCGACAAAACTGAATGCATTCGACAATGCATTGAGCGATGCGGGAATCGGAGATGTCAACCTGATAAAGGTGTCAAGCATGCTTGCAGAAAAAACCAAGATAACACACCTGCCAGCCCTTAAGGCAGGCTCCATGGTGAACTGCGTTCTCTCAGAGGTCACATCAGACACCCCTGGAGAGCAGATAACCGCAGTGATTGCAGTGGCTATCGGCGATGAGCTGGGCTGCGTGGTGGAGACAAGCGGAAGGGATGAAAACCCTGACGACTTGGTAAATGAAGCCAGATTCATGGTCGAGTACATGATGGAAAAGCGCAGCGTTGAGATAAAGAACCTCATCGTTGAAGAGTCGACCGCAACGGTGGAAAAAACCGCTTCGGTGGTAAGCGCAGTGGTTTACGTAACTGACGACATTTGTGACAATTGATAATTAATAACTCATAGAGGCGAAAAACATGGATGCTCAAGACAAAAAGATTGCAACGGACCTGTGCTATGAAATAATAAAGGAAGTGAGCAGAGCGACCAGACCATACTTCGGAACGCCTGCGGCAGGCGAGAAAGTGAAGATGGGCGCTGACGGCACTCCAACCTCATACATCGATGTCGTTGCAGAGGAAATAGTTATCCGCATTTTAAAAGAGGCGAAAGTTTATTCCTACATCATCAGCGAAGAAATCGGCGAGCTGAGATTAGGCAAGGGAACCAAAAGAAGCATCTCCCTAACCCAGGAGCTTAGGCGTGATGACATTGAAGAGGACGAGAAGCCAAAATTCATCTTTCTGGTGGACCCGATTGACGGAACCAGCAATGCAATCAAGGAGATTCCGGCATTCGGAATTTCAATAGCTGTAGCCAGCGTTCCTGAAGGCAGAATCGCAACATTGAACGACGTTGAACTTGCATTCATAAGCAACTTCGCCAACGGTAACTTCTTTGAAGCCGAAAAGGGAAGAGGATGCTGGCTCAATAACGAGGAGGTTCATCCAAGCGACATCGTCACCATAAGCGACATGACACTAGGAGGATTCACAAAATCCGGAACCTCAGAAGCGTCAAAGCTCGTTGACAACGCAAGAAGAATGAGAGTGCTTGGAAGCGTGGTTCTGGAGCTTTCCTATGTGGCAAGTGGAAGATACGATGCATTCCTTGACCTCAGGGGTTCAAGAATCATCGACATTGCAGGCTCAAAGCTGATTCTCGAAGAGGCCGGAGGAATCATAACCGACAAATACGGCGACAAGCTGAACAACAAGCTAAGCATCCATGAAAGGGCAGTGGTCGTTGCCGCAAACACGAAGATACTCCACAAGCAGATGATCGACATCTTAAACGACAACCAGGCAGACTTCATCGGCAAGATAGGAATCATGAGCAGAATCGACCAGGACAGGACAATACTCTTTTCAGCGAAAATCATCGATTACCTCCTGACAAACGGAAGGGAAGTGATTGTCGAAAAAAGGCTGGCCACCAAGCTCAACGCCCTTAAGGAAAATCCGAAACTGGACAAGGTCATCGAAAAAACCAAGGCCAGCTATCCTGAAATGGCCCACCTTCTTGATGACATCAACCTCAACATTGACTTTGACCAGCTTGCAAGAAACATCTATGACTTTGACTGCGACATGGCAATAATACTTGGAGGAGACGGCACGCTGCTTAGAGCTGCAGCAAAGATGAAACCAGAAATACCGGTTTTCGGAATCAACATGGGAACAGTCGGATTTCTAACCGACACTGAAGTGCAGGACACCTTCACCTCACTTGACGAAGTCCTGAAAGGCGAATACTACAAGGAAAAAAGGGCAAGGCTCGTGGTTTCCCACGAAAACAACCACTATACAGCCATCAATGAAGTGGTCATAATGACAAACAAGCCTGCAAAAATGCTTTTCTTTGAAATAAAGGTTGACGGAGAAATCATCGACCAGGTAAGGGCAGACGGACTGATCATATCAACACCGAGCGGTTCGACTGCATATGCGATGTCTGCAGGAGGCCCTATTGTCGACCCGAAAGTGGGAGGGTTCATCATCATACCGATTTGCCCATACAAGCTTGGGGCAAGGCCATTTGTCGTATCCGACAATAGTGAAATCACCGTCAAATTGCTCAAGAAAGGTAAAAGCGCAGTGTTCGTGATGGACGGTCAGAGAAACGAAGAGGCGGAATATGAAGAGGAAATCAAGTTCAAGAAATCAGACAAGAGCATCTACTTCATCAGAACTTCCACCAAATACTTCTACAAGAAAGTCAAGGACAAGTTGAGAGAAGGCGGAATAAACGAAACCCCTCGGTGCAATAATGAATAATCTCGTAATCGATTTAACACACGGCGGAGTCAAGATTGCCATCAGCCTGGCCAAGGCCGGAAAGAGCGTCCTTGCCTACGACATATACGGTACCCTGGATGACATCGACAGGCGGATGCTTGAAATCTATTCTGTGGAGCTGATTGGCCTGGACCAGCTCAAGGAGTTCAAAGGGAAGATGAAGGTCATATCCCCAATTCACCTGCCATTAAGCCACAGTGAGATTGAAAGCTACAATCCTGATTTGGACTACACGTTCATCACACATCACGAGGCGGTCCTTGAAATCCTTGAAGGATGGGGCGAGGACATACCAAAGGTTGAAATCACTGGAGTCAAGGGAAAGACCAGCTGCGCATTCATGCTTAAGGAAATACTGCTTGGCGAAAATCCGTTGATCCTATCAAGTCTAGGCGCCCTTCTATATGAGGATTCAAGGGAACTAATTTTAAAGAAAAACATTTCAATAACGCCTGCAAACATAAAGGAGACAATTGATCTTGCCTACAAGGTTGCAAATCCAATCTGCAAGATAGCTGAAGGCGAAGTGGAAAGCGAAAACCTGCGCAAGTACTCATCAGCCATCTTCGAATCATCGCTTGGAGTGACCGGAATAGGGGATGTGGGGCTTTTGACAAACATCTCTGAAAACTACCCAATCGCAAAAAATCGGCTCACTGCCGCTGAAGCCAAAAGGCAGGTCTTCAGGTGCGGATGCGTGGCGATAAACAAGGAAAGCCTTGATGAATACTACAAAGATGTGGAACATCCAAAGGTCAACACCTTCTCACTGGATGACTCTAAAGCCAATCTGTATGCTGAAAACGTCAGCTACTCTCTTGACGAAAGCGTGATTGACATTGTTTACAGGGATGTTAAAACTATTGATGATTCCTCTTTAAATGGCAAGATTCGCATTAAGACTTTCGCTCCGGGACCTCACCACTTATCCAACGTTCTTGGAGTGGTCCTGACCAGCTTATCACTGAATATTGATGAGGATAGAATCGTCAGGGGACTTGCCAACTACAAGGGCATCAGCGGAAGGACAAACAAGCGAAGCGAGGATGGAATCTGGATTATAGAGGAGATCAATCCTGGAATAAACACCGATGCGATAAAGCAGTCCATCAACATGATTCCGGATTTGGAAAACTGCTACGTATCACTCGGAGGGGACTATGGAATAACCTGTGAGGAAATCGATGAAGACAAGGTTGTGAAATATTTAAACACACTTGACTGTAAAATTATCCTTACAGGAGAGGTCGGCCGTTCGATTTCGCAAAAAATGAGTGAAAATATAGAATATATTGAAAATCCTTCTGACGTTTACAAAAAAGCAAAGACCGATGAAAAAAATCTTCTGTTCATCTATCGCTCCGATTACAGCAAGATTTCACTCAGATGATTTTAACTATTTTTTTGGCGAAAAATTGAAACATTTAATAATAAATAGCTATAAAAATTAACAATGTAGAACTAGTTATAAGTTAAAACTTATTTCTAGTAAAAATTGATTTTTCTAGAAAGAAAAATTTCGGAGATTTAAATTATGATTGTTGGAACTCGCGGAAGCAAACTGGCCCTCGCACAGACAAATCAGGTCTGTCAGGATTTAACCAGATTAACCGGCGAAGCTATTGATGTGGAAATAATCAAAACCAAAGGAGACAAGATTACCACTTCCCAGCTGTACAATATGGACTCCAAAGGCCTTTTTACCAAGGAACTGGACATAGCCCTTCTGGAAGAGGAAGTCGACTTTACGGTGCACAGCTTCAAGGATCTTCCAAGCGAACTTGATGAAGACTTAGAAATCGTTGCGGTTCCAAAAAGAGAATCTCCAAATGAAGTCCTCATATCCAACAAAAAATGGGATGAGCTGGAGCCTGAATCCAAGCTTGGAACCAGCAGCCTTAGAAGGGAAGCGTTCTGCAATCTCCATGAAAAGGACTTTGACCTGCAGCCGATTCGAGGAAACATCGAAACCAGAATCGACAAGGCCCTCAACAGCGATTTGGATGCTACAATAATGGCTGAAGCGGGACTTAAAAGATTGAATCTGACAGGATACATCAAGGAAGTGTTTCCATTGGATTACATCACACCCCCAGCAGGCCAAGGGGCTCTTGCAATCATTACCCGTAAGGATTGTGATAAAAAGGACAAAATTGCTAAATTGAATGATTATGTATCTATGCAGGAAGTACTTGCAGAGAAAAAGGTGCTTGAGGAACTTGGCGTAGGTTGCCAATGGCCAATCGGTTCGATAGCACAGATGAAAGACACAGAACTTAATGTTTATTCAATATTACTGACTCAAAAAGGAGAAATCCTTAAGGAGCAAACTGAAAAAGGTTCTATTAAAGATGCGCTTGAACTTGGCAGGCGCATTGGAGGAATTTTTGCAGATTATGTTTAAACGGAGGAATTGAAATTGAAAACTGTTAACGTAGGAGTTATTGGAGTAGGAGCGATGGGTGAAAACCATGTCCGTGTATACCACAAGCTAGCAGAAGCAAACCTTCTGGCCGTTTCTGATGTTAGCGAAAGAGCGCTTAAGAAAATAGAGAAAAAATATGGCGCCAAGGGATACACCGACTACGGCGAACTACTCAAGAATCCAGAAATCGAAGCTGTAAGCGTATGCGTGCCGACTACTTTCCACCATTCGGTAGTTATGGAAGCGATAAAGTACGGCAAGCATGTTTTAGTCGAAAAGCCAATCGCATTCACATTAGAGGAAGCCGAAGAGATGATTGCCGCTGCCAAAGAGGCGGGAGTGATTCTTTCAACAGGACATGTCGAACGGTTCAACCCAGCAGTCCAAAAGACAAAGGAACTTGTTGATGACGGAGTCATCGGGGATGTCGTGTCTGCCTTTGCAAAAAGGGTGGGGCCATTGCCTCCTAGAATCAAGGATGTGGGGGTTTCCATAGACCTGGCAATTCACGATTTGGACATCATGAATTACCTCTTTGATGAGGACATCCTTCAGGTCTACGGGTCAATGAGCAGCAGTTTCGACGGCTCAGAATTTGAAGACCACGCAGAAATCATGGTTAACTTTGATAACGAATCCACAGGAATAATCGAGGTGAACTGGCTGACCCCATACAAAAGAAGGGAGCTGGAGCTTACCGGAACAGCCGGAATCATTTCTGTAGACTACATCAAGCAAAGCATTGAAGTTTACGGCAAATTTGCAAAAGACATTCACATCAAGCATGAGGAACCTCTCAAAGGGGAACTGGAATCCTTCCTGAATGCTGTGGCAAATGATGAAGAACCAGAAATCACTGGTGAAGATGGACTTAAAGCTCTCAAGATGGTTATTGCAGCTAACAGGTCATCTAAAGAACACAAACCAATTAGTTTTGAGGAACTCTAAAAACGTGATATCATGAAACAGAAATTAATCGACAAGGCTCAGGAATTAAGGCAGCACGGTTTCACCACCGGTGAAATCGCAGATGAACTTAATGTCAGCATGGACACCGCAAGATGGCTGACCCTTCAGAAGCAATCAGAAGTCAAGGCCGAAGCGCCGGTTGACTTTGCAATCAACTGGAAAAGCATCGGAGGAAACTCCACCCGTTTAAGCTACGTTTCAGGAGCATTGAGCGACATGGCACTAATCCATGGCGAAGCAGATGTCGTTTGCGGAATCGCAGTAAGCGGAGTTCCATTTGCAACAGTCATGGCCGAGTTTCTAGAGGACATGACCGGAATGGATACCTCAATTGCCATTTTCCACCCGAACAAGCACAGGAAAGACAATGATGAAAACGACGGGGAAGGGGCAATCAGTACCAACTTCGGAACTGTCGAAGGCAAGAAGGTCATAATCGTCGATGACGTCATAACCAGCGGAAAAACCGCAAAAGAAGTCATCCACACAGTAAAGGACCTCGGCGGAGAACCAACCTGCGTCACCGTATTGATTGACAAAGCTGGCCTTTCCGAAATTGAAGGCGTGCCTGTCGAATCCTTGATTAAAGTAAGCAGACTGTAATCTGCTTTCATTTTCTTCTTTTTTTACTTATTTTTGAATCGCCATTTCTAGGAAAACTTTAAATATAAGTTAGCACAAAATATACACAAGGTGATAATATGTATATTACAATAATCGCTTTTGAAAACATGCATGGAACCAAACCATTGAAAATTGACGCCACAGTAAAGCTGGTGAAGGAACCAGATAACCATCACGACATGGAATCCATAGCCTGCGAGATGAGATATTTCGGGAAAATCGGCTATGTGGCAAACAGTACCAGAACCGTTGTTAAAGGATGCATGAGCGCAGGAAGACTGTACGATAAGATAAATGACGTGTACTTCGCAAGAATACAATTCATCACCGGCTCAATCGCAATAGCCAAGGTGTTGAGCTCAGACGAATACATAGCGGAAGTCGAAAATCCCGAAAGCGACGTGCACTACCTGTGCGAAAATCCTGCAGAGATTGACATTGACTACATCAAAAAACATTTCTAGAGGTGATTTGATGATAAGCACACTTTCAGATGAAATTGAGCTGTTGGACGCTCAAGTTCACAAGAACATGGCAATAATACCTATAAAAACACCAAAAAACTATAAATTTGACATACTGACCCTCGAGAAGGGCTTCGAGTTGGGCCTTGCAAAGGTAAAGGAATGCGAACACTCAACAGTGAACACATTGATCGTTGAAAACAAATCTGTCGTTCCGCTTCTTTTGGTGGACGGCGAAGAGATTGTCGGAGGAGACCAGAACCGTATAGTGAATGCCACAATCCTGATTGCCCCTCAAAGCGAGATGAAGATACCTGTGAACTGCACCGAACATGGCCGCTGGGGATACAAGCATGAGTTCGTGCATTCCGAATACATTGCGGATTCAAGAACACGAGGCAGGAAAGCCCTTGCAATACATGAAGGCCGGGATGCCCAGCAGGCAGTATGGAACTCCATTGATGATCTTGAAAACGATCACCAGTTCTCATCCAAAACCCAGGCAATGGCCGAAAGCTATGATAACGTTAAGGCGGACTTGAATGAATTCATTGAATCCTTTGAGGTTGCAGATGGTCAGAATGGTGTTTTAATCATTATCGATGGTGAAATAAAAGGCTTTGAAATATTTTTCAGCTCTGAAATCTATAAGGAATACCACGAAAAGATCCTTAAAAGCTATCTGATTAATATGGAAGTCAAAGAAGAAGCGTTCACAATAAATGCAGATGAAGCTAGAGAGCTGATAATGAGTGTAATTGACAGCGACTTCAGCGAAAAGCCAAACATCGGGCTGGAAAAGCCATTTGAGTTCAAAAACGATGAAGGCATAAGTGAAATCTACACCTACAAGGATGAGATGATTCACTTTTCATACTTCACAATCGATGAAGATGATGATTTGAAAAAAGCAAGTAGTCATTTAAGAGGCGGCATTGTCATTTAAAGTCAATGCCCAACTCTCGCATCATCTTTTCTATTTTTAGGGACAGCTCCCTGTTTTCTTGATCCAACCTCTTTTTTTCACAAGCCAGATCCTTCAGATCAATGAACTCGCCCTCAAATGTGTCCACATACCTTGAAATCGACAGGTTGAAATCATTTGCCTTGATTTCAGAAATTCCAACGACATTTGAAAACTTATCGATTGTCTTTCTTGACCTGTAAACGTCCAAGACCTTTCTGATTGTATCCTCATCCAGGACGAGATTTCTCCTGAAGAGTCCTGGAACTGAATACGGTGCTTTTTTTGTCTTGAAATCTGTTGACATGTCTATGAATACGATGCGGTCTGTTCTTCTGTTTTTCCTGAACACCATGATGATTTCAGATATTGAATGCCTTGAAAGCTCGCCGGGAACGCTCATTATGGCATCTATGCAGTTCATCTCATAAGTCAGGTACTTTCTTAAAAGCCCCAGGGAATTCTTAAACAAGAAGCTTTGAGACATTGACACGACCATCAGCCCATCATCCTTTAGATTATCTATCATGTTGATTAGGAATAGATATTCGCTGTCCTTGAGCGGTGCGTACTCGCCTGAAAGGCGGACACCTCCAGTGTCCAGATCCATCTTGCTTACGATATTGTCAATTGCATCGTTAATCTCACCGTCGCTTTTAAATGACTCCTCATCCATGTTCAGATTGGCTGTGAGGAAATCCTCAATCTGCTTTCTTTTGTTCTGCCTTATGGCTTCGGGATTTTTGGCCACGTTGAAGCGGCGCATATTTCTGGTGGTGATTTGAGGAATTGCCGATATCACAACATCGAACTTGGCCCTTGAATCATCAAACGGCTCGAACGGACTTCCAAGTTCCAGGAAAACCCTGTCCAAGTCAAAGTGATTAATCAATAGCTTGACCAGGCTGCATGAGTATGCTAGCTCATCCTGGCTTTTTGCAAAGGAATTCTCAAACGGAATGCTGTAGTCATTTGCAAGGTCAACCAGAAGGGATGCGTCGTTTAGAAACGGGCTGTAGACGTCCCTTGGATATTTCACATTAGATGACACGATTGAAGAGATTAGATGGTTGATGTAATCGTTGCCATAGCCTATCCTGATCAGCCTTGACTGGCAGACCTTATCGAAGACCCTGGCAAAGGGGAAATCCTCCTCAAAGACATCGAGCTGTGAAATCGAGTATATTATGTCCTTTACGACCAGATGGGTTTCGCCAACAAACTCGAACTTGTTGAAATTGACCTCCTGGCTTAGCTTGTCGAAAATGAAATTGAAGTAAAGCCCGTAGTTTGAATCGTCTGCAAACTCAACTTTCTTGCTGAAAATGTCAAAGAATGCATATACGAAAAACCTCTCTGAATAGTGGCTGGCAATCACCTCATCGATGTAATATTCAGGGCTGTCAAGGTAGAATCCGAACATGTCCAACGCTTCGCTTCTGAAGGTTTCCCTCATGTCGTCATCCTTATAGGCCTCATCGAATGTCATGGCCTTATCCTCTATGAGGCTTTTGAAGTAGTTTTTCAAAAGGTCGCTGCAGTACTTGTATAGGAATGAATAGATGACCATGTACTGGACGTCCGGTGTGTCTTCGGCCTGCCTTATTTTAGATAAGAGGGTGTTTAAGACCTTCCTGTTTCCGGATTTCCTAACGCTCATCGGCCTCACCCCACAATTTGTTCAGTATCCCTTCCTTGAGGTTTCTGTCATAGTCAACCACCTTCAGGTCCTCGGCCACCTTCCGGTTAATCAAATCTAGAAGTTCTCCGTATCTTTTCTGAGTTTCATAGTCGGGAACTGCGAGTTCGAGCTCCCTGATCTGTCTTATTGAAGCGTGAGGAATTCTTTCTGTGCTTGAAAGCTCATAGAGCTGCTTTTTGACATGGGCATTGGTCAGCAGATGCGCTATAAATGACGGGTCAAAGCCTTCCTTAAGGCGTATAATGGCTATCCTGTCGCTTATCACCAATCCTTCACGGCTGACGCAAGCGACATCATACGGGTAAGGCATCTTCATCAGGACATCGTTTTTCCGGGTAAAATGGTGCGGCTTGATGCTTCCTGACATCATCCTTAATCTCTCGAAGTCATCCAGAATCCCGTCCTTTTTTATTGACCTCTGGACAACTACCTCAAACTCTTCGCCGTCATCTGCCAGGTATCTCCTGTATGACAGGCCCGAGAGCACTTCTGCAATCTTATACAATCTTACTTTCCTCATTTTTAGCCTCAAGTTATTTTTTTAATAAAAAATTGGGCCTTGGGTGATTTTAATGGTGAATTGGGGTTGAAATGAGCATGCTTTTTGGCGTGGTGTTCGTGTTTTCAAGCATGTTCATCTTTAATGGTGATTTATGGCCTAATTTCTTATGTGCGTGTTTGTCTTTCAATATTGCCCTCCTTTATTGGTACAGGCCGCCGACATCATCCAGAAGAGGTGCTTCATTGACCTCTGAAGCGTCCACTTTTTCTGCAGACACGCCTCCGATGACGCCTACGCTTTGGATGTTTGACTTGAGCACGGCTGTTGAGGTGATTCCAGGCCCTTGAGGGGAGAGGACAAACAGATCAAGGAAGGTGTCGTCCTCGCCGACGATGAATGCCGGTTCGATTGGCTCAGATGATTTGGTCTGCACCTTGATGAGGATATGCTTTGCCTCGCTTTCGCCTTCCATTCCTATCTCTTCCCTTATGGTGTTGTCAAGGCTTTTCACCTTTTCGCTCCAGTTGATTGAATTATGGTCATGGTTCATTATATCACATCCTTTTTTTATTCTAATCCGCATTTTCTGCGGTGGTGTTCGACTGGCGATAGAAAGAAACTTTCTATTTCAATTGCATTTTTTTAAAGAAGATGCAAGTTGTAACAATAAGTTGTACACAATAGTATATAAAACTTTTTATTTTTTCTTAATTTTCCAAAAAAATACAACTTATTACAACTACAAATAAAGTATATGGCTCAGGTTATATATAAAGTTTTTGCATTTTTTAAAAAAATGCAGAAAAGTGAAAGTGTGAAATTGCACCATGAAACATGTTTCAATGCAAATAAAAAAAATAGAAAAGGCAAGCCGAAGATTCATTCGTCTTCAGCTTCTTGTTTTTTGTCCTTTTTAACGATTTTCATCTTCTGGTTTTCCTCATCGACTTCCATGACAATCGGGTCTTCCTCAACGGCGCCCGGATCCTTTTCAACGCATTCCTGAATCTTCGCATTGATTGCTCCGGTATCCTCAGTGTCAATCAGGTCGATGATTTCAAGCTGGTTCTGGAACCTTTCAATGCCGTCCATCGGAATGTTTTCAACGAATGGAATCGCTCCGGTCGCTCCGGTGATTTTCTTCTTGTCAGGGTCCGCTCCGTTCTCGTACAATGCCTTTATGCTTTGGCCGGTGATGTGTCCCTGCACTTCAGCGCCTGTAACGATCAGAAAGCGGATGTTCGGATTTGATATAATGTTAGCAACTACCTTTTCAATGCCTAGATTCTCTGTCTTGCATGGTCCTGCTATAGCCGCACCGGACAGTTCCGCCTCGATGTGGGAAGCCAATGTGGTCACTGCAACCGGACTTTCAGGGTCGCCAACGATATAATCCCCACTGATTACAGGCCAGCCATCTGCAGGAGCTTTTTTGTCTGCCATGTCAAAACCTCCTAATATATGGATAGATTAAAATATATTTTAAAAATATTTAAGTATTTTGTAATTTAATTTCGGCGAATGGTGGAAAAATGGATTTATCCAACATGCAAAAATATTCCTGAATAATTCAAAAGCAATTCATCAGCAAATCATGATTGTCCGATTTAAAAAAAAAGAAAAAATAAATACTGCTTTTGAGCAGTATTTTAAAGTTGTTTATGCCTTGCCTGCAGCGTACATTCCGCTTACATAGGATACTGTTGGTTTAACTTTTAGGAACTTGTAGTTTGAAGTGAAGGAATTCGCTCCTAAAGTAACTTTCAATTGGTAGATTTTACCAACTTTGCATTTGGTAAATGCTGATTTTTTAACATCCACTTTTGCAATTCCCTTATTGTTGATTTTAGCGGTGTAAGTTTTTTGGTTGAACTTAAAAGTAACTTTTGTTCCGGTTAAGAATTTGCCGTTAACCTTATTGGTTTTTATCTGGAACGTTACGGTTTTTGCATTTGTCTTTTTGAAGGATGTGATTTCCTTCATGACTGTTTTGAAGTACAATCTATTATGGACACTTAATGTCTTATAGGTTGTTGTCAAGTCCAAATCATCGGAATACAAGTCGCTTCCAAGTATTTTTACTTTTGCATAACCGTCTTTATCTGTTTTAGCGGTTTTGTATTTGGATAAATCAATGAAAACTGTTACTTTCTCTCCGGCCATAGGTTTTCCATTGGAATCCAAAAGGCGAACCTTATAGTATTTGCTTTCAATATCATACATGGTAATTGATTTGGCTTGAAGCTTAGGTTTTGAAAGTACCTTAAGGTTGAAGCTTCCTTTTGCCACAAGGCTTTCCTCTGGGTTTTCATAGAAGTAATTGACTCTATAAGTTCCGGTTTTCGCTACATTGATTTCGACTTCACCTTCACCAAAAGCGTAATAATATCCCCAGAAACTTTCATTTCCTATTTCCAAAAGCAGTGAACAATGTTCATGAACTATAGGGCCTGTGAATGTGATTAGGGTAGGATTGTTATTGAATACTGTAGGGACATTTGGAGTTAAACTAATTTCTTTAGATACATGTAACGTATCTGATATTTCCACATCGGCATACTTTGTATCATTTGTTAGCTTGAGCAGAAATGGATGGTCTCCTTCAGCCAAATCTTTGAATGCAATGTTTTGTTTTCCATCAGCCAAACTGATGGATGAGCTTTCCCCATCAAATTCCCAATACAGGTTGCCAGTAATGTCGTTGGCACCTGAAATTGTTATGTTTCCTTCATCGCCGGTTGCGATATATTGTGGATAATCCACACTAAGCCCACTATACTCTTCGCCATCACCGACTACATCATCCTGGACGACCTGGCTAACTTCAGCCGTATCATCCAAGGCAAGCTCATCGCCTGCAACATCCTCACTGGCAGACAATGGACTTAATGATATTACTGCCAGCAGAAATATGCAAACTAAAATGAATTTGTTGACTTTCATGTTTTAACCTCACTTTTTTATAATTAAATATCTAAATGACATGTATTTTATACTTTTTGAATTTAACTTCACCATAACATACACATCAAATACGCATCATTAAATCATGCTTGGGCATCCGCCGAAATCATATGCTGTTTAGAGGCTTAATTTCATTCCATTTTCGAGTTCCATGAATTCTGACAATTTTATATAGGGCATTTAAATCATTTAATTCTTGAATCGAAGTATGTGAAATTATTAAAGTTGGTTTTAATGGACAAATATTGCTCATTTAGATTTTTGAAATGGATATGGCTAAAAAATATAACTTAAAAGCAATATTTCTAAAAAAAAATATTTAAGTAATCACGACTAAAAATAATAGCGATGAGCTTGAACATTGACATATTTTATTTTATCAATCATGACCTGCAAAATCCGCTATTCGATACCGTAATGCCTGGGCTGAGCAATATCGGCGGTTTTGTAAGCCTTCTTGCATTATGCATACTGGCCATCCTCATTGCAAGGCATCTTGAAAAGGACAAATGCCTTAAAATAGCCAAGCTATGCCTTTATGCACTTGTTTTATCAGGCATCATTGCAGCATGCCTCAAGCTTTTAATCCACAGCCCACGCCCCTTTGATGTCATGAGCAATGTCCACCAGTTGACCGTTCCATCAGAGCCCAACTCCTTTCCGTCAGGACATGCCTCATCAACGCTGTCAGTGACAACAGTTTTGGTGTGGAAACTGCGCCGAAACAAGCCGTTGGTTTGCTTATTAGTTCTTTTTGCATTTCTGATTTGCTTTTCAAGGATTTACATTGGCGTGCACTTTCCATTTGACGTTGTTACCGGTGCGGTCGTCGGCATAATAAGCGGTGCGATTGTCTTGAGATTGAAAAAGTGAAGCCATCCAAAAATTTTGAAACCATCAAGCCAAATTGCTTTCAGTTACAAGAAAAAATATTTATCAAATTAAAGTGAATATTAAAATAATGCTTGAAAATTGTTAGATTATTAAAAAATTGATTTAAATTACTTATATTTACATTATAAAAATAAAAAACTATTTATATTCTCAAAAACCATATTAAATCTATCAAATTAAATATTTGGTGGTGAAAATAATGAAAAACGAAAATGAATTGATAAGGTTTCAACGCTCAATGGAGCCTTCAAAAGAAATTTTTACACAAGAAATTAGAAAATTTGCAAAAAAATTCGATTTTCTAGGTGAAATGACAATAATTGAAGAGCCGGATATATCGACAATGGACTACATATACTCCTTTAAGACATTGAATGGAACTAGCAGAGACAAACTGGATTCCACACTTCTTGAAATCTATAACCATATGGAAAAATTTTCAAAAGAAAATGGAATCGATGAATTCTGCAGCAATACGATAATATGGATTTAATTTCGGTGATTAGATGGATTTAACCAAATATCCCCAATACCAATTATACCTCCTAACATTGAAGTTAATGAATTTAAAAAATCATTTAATACCTGAAAACTGTGATGAGAGATGCATTAACTCAACAATTATAAATAGAGCATACTTTAGCTCATACCTATTGTCCAAATTATGGTTAGAAGATATAAAAAAATTTAAAACAATCCCTCCATGGAACTTCGGTGATGACAAGCCAATAAGTGAACATAAACAAATAAGACAAGCATTATACAACTTTGGCGAAAAGAAAATGAAAACTGAATTGAGCAGATTATCATCACTAAGAAAAAAAGCCGATTATAATCCTTTCACTGAAATTACCCATGAAGAACTATCAGCAGCAATATTCCATATGGAAAATATCTTCAACAACCTGAAATTTGATTGAAAAATATTTTTTTTTAAAACATAAAAAAATTATTCTTCCACACCAATATTACCTTAAATCATTAGATTTTTGAATCTTCACATCAAAAAGCAATTTTTAGAAGTATAGATCTGACGGCTTTCCTATGTATTCGAAGTCATCCTTGTTTTCTAAATATTTGACCCCGATCACCTTGCCGTCGGGAAAGACTGTCACGACACTCATGCCGTCATCGACATCTATGACAATGACTTTTCTCTTCTCACCGCTTTGAGCTTCAATTTTTATAATCTCATCATTTTCGATTAATGTTGGCTCCTCAAATTCGGCACCGACGTCTGTGGAAAACCAGTGTTGAGGCAACTTGACCCTAATTCCTAAATCGTCCAATACATCTTTCACATGCATAGCTAAAATCTCCTTAAATTTAATCCTGTTAATCTACATGTTCCTTTATATTTTAGAGATTATTTAAAGATTTTGTCACTTCCCAAGGGTTTGAAGTGGTAAAGGCATTTCTATACGAGAAAGTGAACCTTGGACTTGTCCAGGTCATCGGGAGTGTGGGGCTCAGGCTGGCTTTCTAGATGGCCCAATGCAAGGATTCCGACTATTCTGTAGTGAAGGTCCACTCCAACGATGTCTCTCACAATTTCCTCGGCATCTGTGCCGTCCCTTTCTCTCAGGTGAATCTGAACCCAGCAGCTTCCAAGTCCCAGGTCAGTTGCCATCAGGTGCATATAGGTAAGTGCAATTGATGAGTCCTCACACCAGGTGTCTGATTCAAACTCGCTTGCCAGAACGACGATTGCCTTATCTGCATCCTTCAGGAATTGGGCCCCATGGTCCTTGGCCCTTGAAAGTTCGTCTAGTATTTCTTTTCTTTCAACGACGAGGAAATTGCATGGCTTTCTGTTCCTGCTTGTAGGTGCAAGAAGCGCTGATTTTAAAATCATGTCCAGTTCCGCTTTTGTGATAGGCTCGTCGGTGAATTTCCTTGAGCTTCTTCTCTTAAACATTGCATCTATAAGTTCCATGATTTAACTTAGAATTTTGAAATATAAAAAAATTAGTAATAGGCATCCAGGTCGAGGATTTCCTCATAGACCCTTTTTGAGTTGTTCCGGTCATGGTATTTGAAAAATCCGTCAACTCTTTTTGCGTATTTTTCATCCATCCTGCAGTCATTGTCAATCATCTCCAGGATGATTTCGCTGATTTGGGCATGGTTTTTTGCAACCGGGCCGAATCCGTCGTCCTCATACTTGAAATACGCATCATCCACATCAAAGTGATAGTCCTTGTCGAACTGGTAGTATATCACAGGCTTTTTCATGTATGCGAAATCAAAAGACACTGAGGAGTAGTCTGAAATGAGAAGGGATGCAGTGTTGAAGGTTTCGGTGTAGTTTGTAAGGTCTAGGTCAAACTTGACATCCGGATGGGTCGTGAATGCGCCTGCAAACTTATGCAGGTTCCTATGGGGCTTGAATATCATCCTGTATCCTTTTTCTGTTAATTTTTCAATCAGCTCATCGTCTGATATGAGCTCGTTTAAGATTCTGCAGAAGTTTGTTGCTGCAAACTCATCCTGTGTGAACTCATTGAACTGCTTTCTCCATGAAGGCATCACCAGAATATCCTTTTTAGGGTCGTTTTCAAGCCTGTCGAATCTAGGAAGGCCCAATGTCTTGATGACGCTTTCATCATAGCCGTAGTCATATTCCATCAGGGATTCAGCTTCCCTTTCAGATGATGTCAGAAACATCGCCAGAGGCTTGTCATACTCGTTTGCCCATGATGAGATGTCGTTTTTGATGACTCCGTGCTGCAGGAAGACAGTCTTTGAGCGGGCAAGGCCTGCAACATAGGGGTAATTTCCCCAGAACGGATAAATGATTGTGTTGTCAGGGTGTGATGTGATGATGAACTCGGCAAACAATGTGTAGACCCTATGCTTGAGTGACCTTGCAGGGATAATCTTTCCAATGCCTTTGATTTGCCTGTACTGCTTGCTTTCAGGAATTCTGCCGAACATTCTCCTGAACTTGATTGCCTTGGAACCTGTCAGGTATTCGGCATCGTCAATCGGAGACTTGTCGAGGACAAAATAATGGTTAATCTTGTCATGTTGAGTGGAAACGTACTTGAAAAGCTCCAGGCCGTTGTCTCCTGCAACCTGAGGCAGGTCCATGTAAATCCAGATGCGCCTCCTTATCAAGAAAGGATATGTCAAGACATAAAACATCCTGATTAGCACTCCTGTTCTCCAGCCTTCCTGACGGTTCTTTAACATTCCCCTTAACGTTGAGATTTCCAGTTTGAGAAGTCTTAAAAATGATTTCTTGCGGATTGTAATCTGGTTATCCTCAAAGACCGCAATGTGTTTTTTTGATGCCATGTACCTGCCGACCTTGGAAAGCCTTGAGGTTTGGCTGAAATTGATTGCCAAATCCTTTTCGCCTGACTTAAATGCAATCGTTGAGTTTTCCTTGAACTCTAAATTGACCTTGAAGTTGTGGTTTTCTGCGTACTTGAAGCCCAGCGATTTGAAATCCCTTTGGGGATAGCTGACCTCTTGAGTTTCGATTGTTTCGCCGTCAAGAACAGCCCGGATTGAAGTGTCTTTTGTGAAGTTCACAAGGATTCCTGAAATGTAGAGCTCCTGGTCGCTTTTGAATTGGATGTTGTCAACGAAGAGAGTCGTTAGCTTGAAGTTGTCATTGATTTCGGCTTTGTGGTTGAAGTAGTCCCAACAGTGCCTCTTGATTAGGATTGCATGAGCTCTCAGGTGTGCAGGAATTGAAGGCTGGGCAAGGATGACGTCTTCATCGATGAATGATAGGATTTCTATAAGTTTATCATATAGAGTTTTAATCTCGTCCTCGCTTAAGAGGTGCCCGACATCCTCAATTTCTAAAATCCACTGCAGATCATACATGAGCACGTACTGTATGAACTTGGGAATCTTTCCGTCCCTTTCGGCATAATGGATTAATTTGATGAAGTACTCGTCAACCCTTGATGTGAAATAGGTTCTCGTATTGGCCGACGATGTTATGAGGGAGTTCTGGGAACCGTCCTTTCTGTAGTTGTACCTGTCGCCGGCCAGAAATCCGATATGCGGATTTTCCAGAAGCATCTGGTTTAAGAGAAGTGCATCCTCTGAAACCTTCAGATTGTCGTTGAAGCTGTAATCCTTAAGCCTTTTGGCCCTTATGAACGATGAAGGCCCTGAAAGCTGGATGTATTGCGGGTTTTCTGCGAGATTTATCACCTGATCCTTTTCAAACTTGAAGTTTAGGTTGTGAGGGCCTCTTTTTACTCCGAAAAAATAGATTGGAATTGATGCGATATCGACTTCGAGATTGTCGTTTAGGAAATTCATGGCATGCATGAACGCATCTTTTGATATGGTATCATCTGAGTCCAGAAAGTTGATGAACTCTCCTTTGACATGCTTGAGTCCCTGGTTTCTTGAATATGAAGGCCCCATATTCCTGTCGTTAGTGATTAGAAGGATGTTGTCGGGATATCTCCTTTGGTACTTTTCCAAGACATTCAATGTGCCGTCTGTGCTCTTGTCATTGACAATCACGATTTGAATGTTGTCCTTGAAATCCAGGGACTGGTTGATGATTGATTCGATGGCCTCGGCTATATAATCCTGCTTGTTGTAGACAGCCATCACCACCGAAAATGTGAAATCCAAAATCAATTCCTCCTTATACTATATAAGATGTGTATATTATTTAAAAGATATGCAATCAGTTGAATCATCCAACTTGAATTTCAGGATTGATTTAAAAAACAGAAATTTAAAAAGAAGATTTTAATTATTTAAAAAAAGTGAAAAAAAGGGATGATTTAGTCATCCGCCAAATTGTCGAAGTATCCTTGTATGAACACGACTGGAGTTCCCTTGTCTCCGGAACCGCTTGTCAAGTCGCAAAGGGAACCGATCAGATCGGTCAGTTTCCTTGGAGTTGTACCTTCGGTAATCATCTGTCCGGTCAAGTCGGCATCCTTTTCCTTGATTTCCTGCTTGATTGCCTCCTTGAGCTCGTCGCCTTTAAGATGAGGGAACTTGTGGTCTGAAACGTACTTGAGCTTGATTTCATTTGGAGTTCCGATAAGACCTGCTGTGTGTGCCGGTGATACGACAGGGTCTGCCAGCTCCCAGATTTTTCCGACAGGGTCCTTGAATGCCCCGTCACCGTAGACCATCACTTCAATCTGCTTGCCTGTGAGCTCGATTAATCTTTCCTGAACCTCGCTTACAAGCTCTATGCCGGTTTTCGGGAACAATTTTAATTTCTCTTCGGTTGCCTTGTTTGATCCTAAAAGCCCGTAATCAGGGTTGCAGCCTGAATCGCCTACAGGTTCAGTTAAAATTTGATACAGTCCATAAACGTTGGCTCCGTTTTCCTTTAAAAGCTTTACGGTCTTTTCCCTTGTGTGAATGTCACAGCTTAAAACATCATTGGTGTAGTCAAGGATTTTTTTCACGTCGTTTGAGAATACGAATTCCACTTCGCAGTCTTCCTCTTCAATAACTTCCCTGTAAAAGTCGATCATGTTGATTCCGGTGAACGGATGTATCCATGAGCCGAAAGTCTTCTTGTATTCTTCTTCTGAGATGACGCTTCCAAGGTGGTATTCGCTTTCCTCCAAAAGCTCCTCATCGAGAATGCCGTTTCCGACCTCATCTGACGGGAATGATGTTAAAAGAGTGATCTTGTCCATTCCTCTTGCGATTCCCTTGAGGATGATTGAAAACCTGTTCCTGCTTAGAATCGGATTTGTCACTCCGATGTTTTTTGATGGGAACTTTTCCTGAACGTCGGCTGCAACATCATCTACAGTGACGTAGTTTCCTTCTGAAATTCCTACAACTGCTTCAGTGATTGCAACAATGTCCTTGTCCCTAAATTCGAATCCTTCACTTTCCTTTGCCGCCATCAAGGAATCGACAACAATGGTTGCCAAATCATCGTTTTCCTTAATGATCGGTGTCCTTATGCCTCGCACTACAGTACCAATGCATCTCATATATGATTACTCCTAATTGCCATAAATAGTGGTTGGAATATATTTTCCACAACCCATTAATTTTATATTCATTAAAATATTTAAAAGTTAAGATTGGGTTTAAAAAAAAAGAGAAAAAGTTGAAACTTCATAGAAGTTTCTCAATTTAGTTTTTAATGTATTTTTTCAAATCATCAGCCTTGTCGGTTTTCTCCCATGGAAGGCCTTCAATGCCGAAGTGGCCGTATTTTGCGGTCTGCTTGTATTGGGTGTGCCTTAAATCCAAAGTCTCGATGATTCCGTCAGGAGTAAGCTTGAAGTTTTCCCTTACGATTTCATCAATAGGCTTTGTGGTTTCGACACCGGTTCCCTTGGTGTCCACCAGAATGGAAGTAGGCTCCGCAACTCCTATTGCATATGACAATTGGATTTCGCATTTTTCCGCCAGACCTGCAGCAACGATGTTTTTGGCAATGTATCTTGCCATGTAGCATGCACTTCTGTCCACCTTGGTGCAGTCTTTACCTGAAAACGCACCTCCGCCGTGTCTTGCATAACCTCCGTAGGTGTCCACGATAATCTTTCTTCCTGTAAGACCAGCGTCCCCGTGAGGACCTCCGATTTCGAATTTTCCTGTAGGGTTGATGTGCTCCTTGGTGTCTTCAGTCATGAGTTCCTGAGGGATGACTGCCTTGAAGAGCTTTTCACGGATGTCATCTTTAAGCTTATCTTGGTCATCTGAGACAGTCTCGTCATGCTGGGTTGAAAGGACCACAGCATCTAGAGAGATGACGTTGCCGTCCTCATCATAGTTTACTGAGACTTGAGCCTTGCCGTCAGGCCTTAGGTATGGGATTTCACCGGATTCTCTAAGTTCTGTAAGCTTGTTTGTGAGTTTTCTTGCAAGATCAATTGGAAAAGGCATCAGTGAGTCAGTTTCATTGGTTGCAAAACCGAACATCATTCCCTGATCGCCTGCACCGGTTTCCTCATCTCCCCTGTCGACACCCTGGTCGATGTCCTGGGACTGGGCATGAAGCCTGTTGACGACTTCACAGGAATGGCCGTCGAATTCCAAATCAGGATTGTCATAACCGATTTCAATGATAGTGTCTCTTATAATCTTTATGATGTCATCTTCAGTAATGTCGGCATCTGATTTAATTTCACCAAATACCATACAAAAGTCAGTGGTAACACAGGTTTCGCATGCAACGTGGGACTCTGGGTCCTGAGCCATGTACGCATCCAGAATTGCATCGGATATGATGTCTGCAACCTTGTCCGGATGGCCTTGAGTTACTGATTCTGATGTAAATGTTCTGTATACTTCACTCATTTTATTCACCGAAATTATATTCTAGGAATAATTATGTTTTTCATTACTTAAAAGAATTATTGAAAAAGGGAGTGATATTTGAAAATAATGAAAACAAAAATAAAATATTGATTAAATAGACAGATGTTTGTGATGATTGCTTCACCAAAGATTTAAAAAAAAACATTGAAAAAGGACATGTCATCAATAATCATTAATATCCGAAAGGAGAAAAACAGTATCAAAAACATTTTTTGGATGTGTTTTAGTCATGTGCGGTGAAAAATACCTTGCGATAGATGTGGGCGGAACCTCGATAAAATACGCCGTAAGCGATGAGAGTGCAGAAATAAGCAGGGTCAGTGAAATCAAAACCCGAAGAGGAGAGGGAGAACTCTTTGACCTGTTGGATGAAATAATTGCGCCTCGAGTGAATGGCATAAACGGCATAACGCTATCTTTTCCAGGAAAGATTGACAGCGAAAAGGGCATAGTCCACACTGCAGGAGCATTCAAGTGGATTAAGGATTTGGCCCTGAAATCAATCCTCGAGGAGAAATACACCAAACCAGCATGGGTTGAAAATGACGGAAAATGCGGAGCCCTAGCGGAATTCTGGAAGGGAAACCTGTCTGATGTAAAAAACGGAGTGTTTATCGGACTCGGCACCGAAATAGCCGGAGGAATAATACTTGATGGAAAGCTGTATCGGGGGTCTTTTGGATCTGCAGGCGAGTTTTCAAGCATGCTTGGCCAGCTTAAAAATCCCGACAATGAAGAGCGCTTCGGCAAAATTGGAGGCCATAAAAACCTCACTGTGGATTTTAGAGACAGTTATGAATTCTTTGAAAAGTATCGAAACGGTGATGACGCCGCTAGAAGTGCCTTGAAGGACTATTCAGAAACTATTGCTGCGGGAATCGTCACAATCCAATCTGTACTGGACGTTGAGAAGTTCTGCATCGGCGGAGGAATATCGGCCGAGGACACACTAATAGATGAGATACGAAAAAACCTCAAGCAATTCTTTACAGTCAAATCTGGAGAGGCAATAAACGAACCTGCAATCGAAAGATGCCGTTTTGGAAATGCAGCGGGAAGTGTCGGCGCATTATACAACTTTCTAGTGATGGAAAAAATCATTTGAGTATTTCAAATCTGCATTTTCACCGACAAATCCCTAAATAGGATTTGCGCTGGAAGCAGGCATAATGTGTTTTAGAGTCATGTAATA
The DNA here is from genome assembly GCF_017409525.1 of Methanobrevibacter sp. NCBI lineage: Archaea > Methanobacteriati > Methanobacteriota > Methanobacteria > Methanobacteriales > Methanobacteriaceae > Methanobrevibacter > Methanobrevibacter sp. Next base: position 150,976 of record NZ_JAFQSO010000007.1, read on the forward strand.
AATATTGCTGAGTTGGAATTTTTTGAATCGTAAATGGATAAATTTGATTTAACTCCTGATAAATTATTTTATATTCCATCCAAGGTATTATCTGCAAATGGGATAAAATTCAAAGAAAACAGGGAAATTCAAAAATAATTTCTCGCCTCCACAAAAATGAAAATAAATAAATTGCCCTCTCTTAAGACAAAATATATACAATACATTTTAATGCATTAAAAACTATATTTGTTAATAGAAAAAAATAATTGGTTTAAACAATGAATAAAAATGAAATATTTACATTATGGATACCATTAGATAATAAGAAAGAACTTCCCACCTTAGCCCACTTATCTTTAAAATCTATGGTTTTATGTGGGCATGATGTAATTCTCTATACATATAGTCATTTAGAAAATGTTCCTGAGGGAGTTAAAGTTTTAGATGGAAATGAAATCCTTGATAGTTCAAGAATTTTCCGTTCAACTACTGGATTTAAATCATACAGTGGTTTTGCAGATATATTCAGATTACATAGATTGTATAAATACGGTGGGACTTGGTTAGATTTAGATGTCCTTTTAATTAGGAACATTAATGAAAAATTTAACGATAATATATTACTTTGTTCAGAACCTTCAAAAAAATTCTATTTTCTTATAAATAATGGAGCAATGCGATTTCCTAAAAATGATCCATTTATCAAATATATGCTAGATTATGCAGAAAAGATAGGCTCCAATACATATCATGGACAAATTGGACCCCAATTAGTTTCAAACACCCTCAAAAAATTTCCAGAATACAACAATTATATAAAACATTTTAATATATACTGTATGCTCGAATATAGATGCATTGGGGATTATACAAAAACACCAGAAAAATTATTAAATAAAATTAATATGGATGAGGTGATGGGTTTTCATATAAATAATGCTGTTTTTGAAAGATATATAACTAATAATAATCCTGATGGGCTGTATGAAATTTTAAAAAAGATTATTCTTAATTCCAACTCTTATGAAGAGTATTATGCTAATTTAAAAGAATATCATATATTAGATTCCAATAAATATGATATTATTAAAGAGTGGGATTTGAAATATTTGGATATAAATGATGATAATTTTAATAATTCTTTTGAATATACCATATTAATTAATTCAAAAAACCTTAAAAAAGTCGAAATATACAATTTAATTCATTCAATAGGTTTTGGATGTGAAGAGGAAATAGTTGATGATATTCAGATAATTATTTTTGGGAAAACAAATATGGGCGAAGATAAAGTTAAATTTAAAGATAATATCATGCTTTTAGCATCAGATTTTGAAAATATTTATCCATACATCAGCGAATACATATATGGCGATTATATCATACCAATAAATCAACCAATAATATTCTGCCCCAAATTCTTTAAAGATAAAATTATGAAAACTGATAATAAAAATTACATAATTGAGGAAGGCATAAATATTTTAAATAAAAAAGATTTTTGGTATTTATTATACCTTTATGGGTGTGAAAATATTTTTAATTTAACTAAGAAAATGCTTACGGATTTCAATACTGCAATGATTGATGAAAAATCACACATTAATTATGGAGCTAGATCTGATAAAGTATTAAAGCTAATTCAAATAATTGATGGATTGAATAAAAACTATTCCAATGATATAACATCATTATTCCTAAAATCAAAATTTGAGCTAAAAGAACTTGAATTCAACAATTTAATTGATGAAGTAAGCTATCATTACTATTCATCATATACAAATATAATTCAATCAAGTAGTTTCCATGAATTTAAATTAAAAGAACTGAATACTCGATTAAATTGTTTAAATGGATTTTACTTAAATAAATTTAACAATAAATATTTACTTTAAATTAACTGGAAACATATTCTAACAATACACTTGCATTATACTAGTTATGCCTTGAATATTTTTTAACCAACCCCTGAAAAAACTTTATATACTTATTAACTACATTTGTTTTACAAATGTTTCATTATCTAAAATTCGTTCAACCACATCAATATGATTAAGGTTCTTAAAATAAACATGACTCCCCCCTGACTCTAGCAGAACTCCAACAAAATCACACAAGTTTTTGAAAGAGTCCGAATATGATTAATATAAAAACATTTATATAATTTGCAGATAAATTTAATATTACAGTTCAATAACAGAATTGGGGGATTAAGTTTATTTAATCCCTTACATGCCTCTTTTTATATTCCTGATTTTTAATAATTTGAGATTGATTTTAAAATTTAAAACTCATAGTTTTATAAAATCTATTTTTAAAATATTTAATCCAATACTCATCAACAACACAGTGCATGTATCCTTCCAAAACACATGAATAATTTAACCACTTATAACCCATCAATAAATATAATTTACCACAATCCAATTTATAACAATCCATTCATAAAAATGATAAAAAATATAGTGAAGATTTGCAGTATCTTCCAGACAAACTCCCCTGATGCCCAATGAAAAAGTATATATTAAAAAAAATAAATAGTTAAAGCAGAGGGTTGTTTGTTTTCATACATTTTCAAGCAATCCTCAAAATAATTATTTTCATAAAACAAGCCAAATCACCACTGAACTCCACATCGACATCGAAATTGATGATATTGACATCTCAAGCCCTTTAAATGTTGAAAACATTTTCTCCAAAATAGGACCCCTCATAAAAACCCCCATGTTTTGAAAAAAATAATATTTGGACAACATATCTATAAAATTTATTTTACATTTAGAACATAAATGACTGATAATTTATATGCTTATTGAATTAACGACAATATTTAGTAAGCTTTTAATTTAATGACAAAATCAAAACACCACAATCCAACGACCATATACTAAAAATTTATTAAAAGCAAAATCAAAAAATATAAATTGCAAATCATAGATTTGCTTAAAATCTACAAGTCATGCCAAATTTGGCAAAATTGACATGGGGGTTGATTTACAATCCCCATATCAAATTAATTGAATTAAAAAAAAAGTTTAAATGCATTATTTCAATTTATCCTGCATCGATAACCATTGCAAAATTCGATGAAGATAATAAACTGTTTTTTATGCATTTAAAGCCTTACACAAACAATATGATTATAAAAATCTTTTCATGTAATCAATCAAATCATCACAGAACTCCTCATCGCTCATCGCAAAATCAATTGAGGACTTTATCCACTCAAGCCTGTTTTCAATGTTGAAAACCTTGCCGTCAAACTTGACGCCGTAAACTCCATCCAATTTTGACAAGGCATCGGTAAGCTGTATTTCGCCATTGAATCCAGGTTCTGTCTGATTGATCTTATCAAAAATGTCCGGAGTTAAGATATACCTGCCAACAATTGCAAGATTTGATGAAATCTGATTGATTTTAGGCTTTTCGATGAGAGAATTGATTTTATAAACATTACCCTCAACCTTATCCGCCTCAACGATTCCATAACTGCATATTTTATCACATGGGACTTCCCTTATGGAAATGGCAGATTTTCCATATTTGTTGAAAACATCGATTAATTGCTTTGTGCATAGCTGAGGGCTTTTGGTGATAGAATCTCCAAGCAAGACTGCAAACGGTTCGTCACCAATGTGTCTTTCAGCACATAAAATAGCATCACCAAGACCCTTCAAGTCCTTTTGTCTGACATAACAGATATCCGCTAGATTTGTAACATTTCTAACTTGCTTTAAGACCCTGTCTTTTCCTGCCTTTTGTAGCGTGTATTCAAGTTCATATGATTTGTCAAAGTGATCTTCAATAGATCTTTTATTTCTACCCGTTACTATTAATATATCATCAATGCCTGAAGCCAGAGCTTCCTCAATGACATACTGGATTGCAGGTTTGTCATAAACCGGCAACATTTCTTTTGGTTGGGATTTTGTTGCAGGCAGAAATCTAGTTCCTAGACCTGCTGCTGGAATAACCGCCTTCATAATTATCTCCATATATTTTACATTAATATTAAATAAAAATTTTTACATCACAAAGAAATCATTATTACATTAATTTAAACATATTAACAACTATTAAAAAAATAAATAATAACAAAAATCAAATATTAAATATTATTCAATATTTCAAAAATCTTTTTTATATCATTTTTAGAATCAATATGATGATTTCCAATAAATAATCCTTGATTATGCAATATATCTGAATTTTTTAAAATGCCACAAATCTCATAATCAAAATAATCGATTACTTTATTACGTGTAAAATTTCCCGCAACTATGGGCCTACATTCAATATTTTCTTTTTCGAATAATTTGATAACCTCTTCTCTTTTAGATTTACTTTCAAATATTAATGGAAATCCAAAATAAGATGAATCATCTTGATTTTTCTGAATTTTAACATTATCCAATTGTGAAAATAAATTCGTGAAATATTCTCCATTATCTTTTCTATTTTCCAAGAATTTATCCAATTTTTTTAGTTGTTCACGTCCAATAGCGGCCTCCATCTCAATTGGTCGAACATTATACCCTGGAAAAATAAAATTGAATAGATTATAAAATTCATCTTTTTCTGAAATAAATTTACTATTTTTACTTAAATTACGAGTCCATCCATGAGACCTTATTGATTTCATTATATCATTCAATTCATCATCATCGGTCAAAACCATTCCCCCTTCCATAGTTGCCATATGATGTGAATAAAATGTAGAAAAAGTACCGAGAATACCAAAAGTGCCTGTATACTTACCTTTAAATTTAGCACCCATTGATTCACAGTTATCTTCAATTAAAATTAAATCATTGTTTTCACAGATATCTAATAATTTATCAAAATTATTAGGATTTCCAAGAAGATTAACAGCAAAAATTGCCCTAGTATTTTCAGTAATGGCTTTTTCAACCTCATTCAAATCTAAATTAAATGTATCTAAATCAATATCTACAAATTTAAGCTTTATACCATGTTGATATAATACACTATAAGTCGTTGCCCAAGATACAGCTGGAACTATCACTTCATCCCCAGGATTCAGATTATATTTATCAGATAGAATTAATGAAGCAATTGCAATTAAGTTAGCAGAAGACCCGGAATTGACCATTATCGCATGCTTGCTTCCAAAATATTCTGCAAATTCTTTTTCAAAAGATTCTACTTCCGGCCCCATTGTGAACCTATTACTTTCAATAACCCTCATAATTGCATCAAATTCTTCTTGTTCCCAAGTATCCTTTGCTAATACATAATTAATCATCATAATCAGCCCCATAATTTTTTAAAAACCAATTATAAGTTAATTTAATTCCTTCTTCTAATGAATATTTTGCTTTCCAACCTAATTTTTCAAATTGATTTACATCTAAAACTTTTCTAAACATGCCATCAGGTTTTGAAGTATCAAAATAAAGCTCCCCTTCATAATTAACAACATGTTTTATAGTTTCAGCTAATTCCCTAATAGTATAATCTTTTCCAACACCAATATTAATAAAAGAATCCCCATCATAATTTTCAAATGCAAACAAAGTAGCATCAGCCATATCATCAACAAACATTAGTTCACGATATTGGTTTCCAGTTCCCCAAATATCCACTTGAGGCTTGTTAAATATTTTAGCTTCATGCATCTTCCTAATAAGAGACGCCACAACATGTGCATTCTCTAAATCAAAATTATCATTAATACCATAAATATTAGGAGGCATCACACTAATATAATTAGTTCCATATTGTTTATTATAAAATTCACAAGCTTTTAACCCAACAATTTTTGCTAAAGCATAACCCTCATTAGTTGGTTCTAAGGGTCCAGACATCAAATATTCCTCTTTCAATGGTTGTTTAGCTTTTGTAGGATAAATACAAGAACTGCCCAAAAATACAAGCTTTTCAACATCATTTTCAAAAGCAGATTTAATAATGTTATATTGTATAATAATATTCTCCATTAAAAAATCAACTGGATTATTCATATTTGCATTTATACCCCCAACTTTAGCGGCTGCAAGGAAAAGAGAATCCGGTTTTTCTTGTTTGAAAAAATTTTCAACATCAGCTTGACGAGTTAAATCTAATTCAGAGTGTGATTTTAAAATTAAGTTATTATATCCTCTTTTTTTAAGAGCTCTGACAATTGCTGAACCAACCATTCCATTATGTCCTGCAACATATATTCTATCTGAAAAATCCATCATAACACCTTTAAGATGTATTTTTTACCAAATCTAAATCCGATTTAACCATTTCTTTTACTAAAGTTTCAAAAGAAGTTTGAGTTGGATTCCAACCCAATATCTCCATTGCTTTTGTAGGATCCCCTAATAATTGATCCACTTCCGCTGGTCTAAAATATTTTGGGTCAACTTCAACTAAAACATTTCCAGTTTCTACATCTATACCTTTTTCATCGATTCCTTCTCCTTCCCAACGAATATTAATTCCCACTTCTTTAAATGCAAGCTCACAAAATTCACGAACAGTATGCATTTCTCCGGTTGCTATAACAAAATCATCAGGATTATCATTTTGCAATATTAACCACATGCATTCAACATAATCTTTAGCATGACCCCAATCTCTTTTAGCATTAAGATTTCCGAGATAAAGTTTCTTTTGTTTTCCCAATTTAATTCTGGCCACAGCAAGTGTGATTTTGCGAGTTACAAAAGTTTCGCCTCTCCTTGGTGATTCATGATTAAATAAAATTCCATTTGATGCAAAAATATCATATGCTTCACGATAATTCTTTGTAATCCAAAAACCATACAATTTAGCCACGCCATAAGGACTTCTTGGATAAAACGGAGTATTTTCATTCTGAGGAATTTCTTGAACTAAACCATAAAGCTCAGATGTGGAAGCTTGATAAATTTTTGTTTTGTTTTCTAAACTTAACAAGCGAACAGCTTCCAATATACGTAAAGTTCCAACAGCATCAACTTGAGCAGTGTATTCTGGAGTTTCAAAAGAAACTTTTACATGAGATTGAGCTGCTAAGTTATAAATTTCATCTGGACGTATTTCTTGAATTAATGAAATGACATTTGTAGAATCAGTAATATCACCATAATGCAAATGGAAATTTCTTGCTTTATGCATATCCTCCACTAAATCTTCCATATACAAATGTTCTATTCTGCCTGTATTAAATGAAGAACTTCTTCTTAATATACCATGAACTTCATAATTTTTATTTAATAAAAATTCGGCAAGATATGAGCCATCTTGCCCAGTTATTCCAGTAATTAAAGCTTTTTTCATATTGACAACCCCCATATCTATAAAAATAATATATAATAATATATATTTTAATTAATATTTAAAAATATATAATCAATACTTAGTTTTAATCTTCAAAATATTATTAAGTTAAATAACTTGAGAACACTAATTATTCCAACTATTGAATAATGACAAAAATTATGTATATAACACATAAGTAATCATCATGCCATTTAAGTTTAATTCATCCCTTGGGAATATCATTTTTTCTCCGTTGAAGACTAGATTGACCAATGCATTTTCTCTTTTCTCAAATTCCAGCACAGTAATGTCCTCATCGATTTGAGTCATCTTTCTTTCAAATGAGGTCATGATATCCTCTGGAGCGGCAATGTTCAGCATGCCTTCAGTAAATGCCTTTTCAATTGCATCAACTGTGTTTTCTGCCGCTTTTCCATCACCATATGGGTTTTCTGCATTTTTCATTTTTTCTGCGAATTCACTGTCGGTCAGGATTCTGTTTGCATTTTCCAGTATCGCATCCTTATTTGAACCGACTAGAATGTTTCCTCCGGCAGCCACTGTTTCCGGCCTTTCAGTATTGTACCTCAGGGTTAACGCAGGCACGTCCAGCGTAATCGCTTCTTCCTGAAGGCCTCCGGAGTCTGTCAATATTAATGTTGAGCTTGATGTCAGAAGTAAAAAGTCCAGATATCCTATCGGTTTTACGATATGGACGTGTTCCAAGTCGTTGAGTTCATCAAACAGGCCGAAGTTTTGCAGCGTGTTCTTGGTTCTTGGATGGATTGGGAAGATGATGTTCATTTGATTTAGCTCTTTTAAAGCATCGATGATGTTTACTACCCTTTCTTTTACATCAACGTTTTCTGCCCGGTGCATTGTCAATGTTAAAATGTTATCCATGTTTTCAATGTCCAGATCGGCTAGGGACTCCTCTCCAAATCCTCTTTTTTTAGCTATTTCCAAGTGCCTGAAGCAAGCGTCGACAACCGTGTTTCCTGTTATAAATAGATTTTTTCTTGACAGTCCTTCAGCCAAAAGGTTTATTGCGGATTCTTCAGTTGGAATGAAATACATTGTTGAGCAAACGTCAGCAACCCTTCTGTTTATCTCTTCAGGCATTGTCGTATCAAATGACCTGAGGCCCGCTTCAACGTGACCAACGGCAATGTGCAGTTTAGCACAAACGAGTGCACCTGCAAGGACAGCGTTGGTATCGCCCTGAACCAAAACAATGTCCGGCTTTTCATCCAAAAGAATCCCTTCAATGCCTTTCATCATCAAACCAGTCTGTCTGGCATGAGATCCTGAGCCCACATGAATATTGTAATCTGGAGCTGGAATCTCCAAATCCCTAAAGAAATTATCAGACATTTCCTTATCATAATGTTGGCCAGTGTGCAAAACAACCTGATCAATGCCCCTCTTGTCAATTTCAGCGATGATAGGGGCCATCTTAATAATCTCCGGCCTTGTGCCTAAAATAGTTGCAATTTTCATAATATCATTTCCACCCTAACAAATTAGAATTATATAGTTAATACCTTAAAAACAAATACCTCTTACATCAATGGAATATTTGGCCAAAAATTATAATATTCCTGTTTAACATATGCAAAACTATATGTAAATGATTCAATATCCCATTTAATCTCACAGAAACCTAAATTATTCAACTTATCTTTGAAATCCTCATCAGAAAACATATGTCCTTCACCTAAAATCACGTCCATTTTATTTATTAAACCAGATTCTATTAAATCATTTATAATTTTATACTCTGCTCCTTCAGTATCAATTTTTAAAACTATATTAGAATCAATATTATCTGATTTGATAATTTTTGAAATTACATCAGTAGTATTTTTGACTTCAACAGATTTTACTTTTAGATTATCTTTAAATACCCTTAAGGAAGGTTGGATATTAGTAAATTCTGAAATCATTGTATTTAATCCATCGTACCCATCTAAATAATATAAATCAACAAATTCATCTTTATCTGAAAGTCCAAAATTATAAGGTTTAATTTTACTAGCTAATGAGGGGTTAAAATTGATATTATCTACAGCACGCTCATAAGTAAACTCATCAATTTCAAATCCATAAACATGCGAACAATTATCAAAATTAGCAAATTTTAAAGAAGCATAAGCTCTATTCATACCAATATCAAACACGACAAAATCTTCAAACTGATACAATTGTGGGATAACATACTCATTCAAACCATTTATTTCCATAATGGTCCAAATATGATTATTTGTGCTTAAAATAATGCCTTCTTCCGTTTCAAGCAACATCCTATTTTCTTCAGGAGAATATGATAAAAATTTAATATTATTGTAATAACATAAATTAAATAAGAAATCTGTATTCATAAACTGTTTTAATGTAGATTCATATCCATTAAAAAAATATTTTCTAATTTCATTATAATGTTCCTTATATGCATTGACTAATATTGATAAATTTGAATCTATATTAGAACTGTTTTTTAATAAACTATCATTGACAATAGCAATTTGATTACTGATAACATTATTTTTCGAATTAATCAAATCAACAATCCTAGAAACACCCTCATCATACTTAGAACCAACATCAGCACCATTACTATTAATCAAATCAACAATCCTAGAAACACCCTCATCATACTTAGAACCAACATCAGCACCATTACTATTA